>DASPWV010000097.1:0-1603 GCA_035637635.1 Vicinamibacterales bacterium
GACGCGATCTGCCGAAGGAGCGCTTCGTCGATCTCCACGCGCTGGTTCTGGAATTTCAGGCCAAACACGTCGCGCCCAACAGGTACCGGGGCAAATCCTTCGGTGCCCACTCCAATCCCGTAGATCTTGATTCCGTAGACAGCTGCTGCCTTTGCGGCACTCAGCGGATCAATATCACCGCGGTTGTTCACACCATCGGTTAACAGGATCATCACCCGCGAGCGGCCCGGAGCGTCGCGCAGTCGATTCGCCGCGGTTGCGATTCCCGTCCCGATTGCCGTCCCGTCCTCGAGCTGTCCCGCCTGGAGATTGTCCACCGATTTGAGGACGACGTTGTAGTCCGTCGTCAGTGGCACCTGTGTCAATGCTTCACCGGCGAATGCCACCACGCCGATGCGATCGGATCCGCGCGCGAGGATGAACTGCTTGAGCTTCGCCTTCGCGACCTCGAGGCGGTTGCTCGGCTGAAAATCCTCGGCGAGCATGGAGCTCGAGAGATCGACCGCCAGGACAATATTGATTCCCGAGGTTGTGACGTTCTCGACGCGCGCGCCGGTGCGGGGCCGAGCGAGTGCCAGGATGAGCGCAACAATCGCGATGTTTCGCAAGACGAAAATCGCGCGGGCGATGAGCTGGCCGGCTCGCGGACCCTTCGCCAGCACTGCCGTTCGCGAGAATACGATGGCGCCCGGCGAGTGACGTCGACGCCAGAGCCACCACGCAGGGAGCAGCAGGAGCAACCAGAGCGCCACCGGCGTCTCGAACCGGAAGAGTCCGAACACATTCATGCGGCGTGCTGCTCCGTTTTTTCCTTCTCGAGACTGACGAAGTGGTCCTCGACCTGACGGACGATTGCCCTGGCTTGTGCGCCGAGGGCTTGCGCCTCTTCAGGAGACACGCTATGCCGGGCGAACTTCACGAGGTCGGCTCGTGACAGGAGATGCGCCAACCCGCCCGCGTAAGGATGCACCGATGCTGACGCAGCGAGCAGCTCGGAAGTCGTCTGCGACCGCTGAATACCTTCCACTCGGGCCGCGAGATAATGCCGCAGGACGTCCGTCATCAGTGCGACATATTGCTCTGGTTCGCCGGCCTCGATGAGCCGCATAGCCTCGATGCGCGAGAACTCCCTTTCTGCGGTCTCGAAGGGCGGAAGTGGCGTTTCTTTGCGGCGGCGGAACATCCGCCACAGCCACCATGCGAGAAGCGCCACAAGAATCGCGATCAGCAGCGCGATCCACGGCCACCAGTTGAATGGCGTGAGAACGATCGGCGGCCGCAGCGGCTTCGGCTGCAGTTGAGTCGTATCCGCCGGCAACACCGAGCGAACGAACACTGCCTGATTGGCCAGCGACACGTATTCCGTTGTCCCATTTACCGTCACGGCGATGCTGCCGAGACCGAGCCGCTGCGGGCCGATATCCCATGCAGTGAAACGGTAGGCTGCGGTGCGTGTAGTGCCCGTTGCATCGGCCACCGAATCGACAAGCGGAGAGCCGATCACCTGCGGCGCAGTAGAGCTCGACGCGATGGTGCTGTCGACTCCCGCCGGAAACTGAATAGTCGCACCGACCGGGGCGCGAACCTTGAGAAGCAGAATGAA
>DASPWV010000098.1:0-4543 GCA_035637635.1 Vicinamibacterales bacterium
CGGCAGAACACCTGCGAGCAGAGCCACGCCCCGCGCAGGTTTACATCCACGAGTCGCGTCCATTGTTCATCGGTCAGCTCGAGGAACGGAACGATTGTTTCGATGCCGGCGTTGTTCACGAGCACGTCGATGGGTCCAAGCTCCTTCCACACCTGTTCAATCATCGGCTCCACGTCGGCGCGTTTGGCCACATCCGCCGCAATGGTCATGGATCGTCGTCCTTGCGAGCGAATCCAGTCCGCGACGTTTTCCGCCTGCGAGATGTTGGCGGAGTCGTTGACCGCGACGTCGGCGCCTTCCTCAGCGAACACTTCGGCGATGCCGCGGCCGATGCCGCGCGCAGCGCCGGTGACGAGCGCGACTTTGCCTTGGAGTCTCACGAGCGACCTCCGTCCCTCCGGGCGAACCTCCGTCCCTCAGCGTCGTCCGGGGACGGAGGTCGCCGGGAGGGACGGAGGTCGTGAGGCGGGAAGCGCGAAGACGTAATAGCCTTGCGCCGATGCCTGCCCTTTGAAGATGGCGATGTTGCCTTCGTCGATGTCGGCATAGTGCGACGCGCAGAACGCCACGAACTGGCGAGCGCCGACTTCGAACACGGCGGCCATGCCTTCGGGATTCGCGTCGAGCTCGCGTTCCCACAACACCTTTCCGGTGTCTTTGTCGAAAGCGCGAACGATGCCGTCGGCGTTTGTGCCGATGAAGATCAGCCCTCCTGCCGTGGCAACGGGCCCGTTGCGATGCACGCGCTGTGCGTTGCCGGTGTCTTTGACGCCTTTCGCCGCCAGCTCGCGGACGCTGCCGAGCGGCGCGCGCCACTTGATTGTGCCTTCGTTCAGATCGTAGGCAACCAGCTGCGCCCACGGCGGGCTGATGGCCGGAAGGCCGTTCTTCGCACGAAACATGGATCCCAGCGGACCCGTGTACCGCGTGATGCCTTCGATCTCTGGCAGCGGCGGACGCGGCGGACCTGGCGGCGTGCTGTTGCCGGCCGCGTTGCTGGTTGCTCCCGGCGTTCTGAGCCGGTGAATCGCCGGTTGATCGGCGGTGCGCACGTACAGCATTCCCATGGTCGGATCTGCCGCTGCGCCGCCCCAGTTCGATCCGCCCAGCTCACCGGGAATCGAAATCTGATCGCGCGTCAGCGTTTGAGGCGTAAACAGCCCTTCGTTGCGCGCGTTCAAGAGAATCTCGCGAAGCCGGGCTTTTTCGGCCTCGTCGACGTACGGATTGAGGTCGTCGACGCTGAACTTCAGTCGCGCAAACGGCTCGGGTCGAGTGGGGAAGGGCTGCGTCGGCCACGATTCTTCTCCCGGCACATCGCTCTTCGGCACTGGCCGTTCCTCGATCGGCCACAGCGGCTCTCCGGTGACGCGGTTGAACACATAGAGCAAGCCGAACTTGGTTGCCTGCGCGACGACGTCGAGCGGCTTTCCGTTGTGGCGGACGGTCAAGAGCTTTGGCGCTGTGGTGAGGTCGTAGTCCCACAAATCGTGATGGATGGTCTGGAAGTGCCACAACCGCTTGCCGGTTCGTGCATCGAGCGCGAGGAGCGAGTTCGCAAAGAGATTGGCGCCTTTGCGATCGCCGCCGAACATGTCATGCGTGGGTGAGCCCAACGGAAAGTACGCGATGCCGCGCTTCTCGTCGATCGAGATCTCTCCCCACGCGTTGGCGCCGCCGGCCCATTTCCACGCCTCGTCCGGCCAGGTCTCGTAGCCGAATTCGCCAGGATGCGGAATGGTGTGAAACGTCCATACGAGCTTTCCGCTCACCACGTCGAATGCGCGCAGATCGCCGGGCGTCGAGCCGTAGCCCTCGCCTGTGTTCGAGCCGGTGATGAACAGGTTTTCGAAGATGCGGCCAGGCGTCCCGCTTGGACCGCCGAGCGGACGGAATGGTCCCTCTCTCATGTCGAGCTCGCCGTCGACACCGAATGTCGTGATGGTTCGCCCGGTGCGAGCGTCGATGGCGCGCAGCTTCCCGGCGACGCCGAAGATCAGTCGTCGATCCGATCGGTCCTTGCTTTCCCAATAGTTGATGCCTCGGTTGCCTGGGCTGCCGTCCTCGACGCCGTGTGCCCAGATCTGCTTCCCCGTCGCAGCGTCAAGCGCAACGAGTGCGTTTCTCGGCCCGAGAACGTACATGACGTTGTCGACGACGATCGGGTTGAAACCGAAATTTCCCGTGCGATCGGGTACGGGATAGAACCACGCGAGCTGCAGTTGATTCACGTTTCGCTTGTTGATTTGCTTCAAGGCGGAGTACTGCATCGAATCTGTGGTGCCGCCGTACTCGCTCCACGTGGTGTACGGCTCGTGCTTCTGGGCGCGTAGTTCCGGCAACAGCACGGTCAACGCGACGATTGAAAGTGCGAACGCGAGCAGAGCGCCAGGCCGCCAGCTGGAATTCATCGACCCTCACCTACGTGCGGAACGAATAGCCAAGTCTCTGCAGATAACCAACGGCAATCTTCGCGGTTTCAAGCGGCGTGTACGGCGCGTTGGGCGAGCCATCGAGCTCGTGCATGATGTTCGCGTTGGGATTTGCGGCCTCCATCGTGTCGAGAATCGACTTCAGATCGACCGTTCCCTGCCCAAGCGGACAATAACCCGCGAAATGTTCCCAGCCCCTGTAGTCCTTCAGGTGCATGTGCACGGTAATCGACGCGAAGTCCTTGACGACTTTCGCGGCGTCAGCGCCACCCTTTTGCAACTGACCGACGTCGGGCGCGAATTTCAGGTGTCGCGTATCCACTGCTTCCATCACGGCGTATGTTTCGTCGCGCGATTCGACCGCCGTGCTCGTGTGCTGGTGGAGGCCCGCGCCAAGGCCGATGTCGTTCATCGCCTTCGCATAGTCGTTCAAGCCGGCGACGATCGTGTTGCGATGCTCGGCGAAGCTATACGCCTCGCGCTTGACGCTGTTTGGCGCGAGCACCATGAACCGCCCGCCGTTCTTCCGGACGGCGGTGCCCCATTGGATTAGCTGCGCAAGATTCTCTTTTCTCGTCGACGTGTCGATCAGTTGCACGGTCGCGTAGCCGGAGATCAGCGGAATCTTGTGCTGCTCGATGAGCGGCGCCAGCGTGCCCTTGCCGTCCATGTCGCTGATGATTGAGGCGAAGGTCTCGAACCCGTGGAAGCCGAGGCTGGCCATATCCCTGACGGCGATCGCCAGATTTTCCGGCGATCGCGGGAGAGCGCCCCAGATGAGCGCGGTGCAGCCGATCTTGAGCTTTCGCGATTGCGCACCTGCAAGTGAAGCCGTAGCGGCCGCGCCGAGTCCTGCGAGGACGCTTTTCGTGAACGCACGACGATTGAGCCGGGTCGTCATGGCGCGAACGGTAAAGCAGTTTACTTTACCGGTCAAGTTGGGTATTAACTCAAGGTTTCAGCCGCCCGTTACCTCGGGATCCGCAAGATAGACAGCGAGAACGTAGAAGCGCTATGCCAAAGTCCATTGTCATCGAGCCGGACCAGGTCTTTTCGAAGCAGACACTTCGGTTTTCGGACATCCCTCTGAACGCGTACGACAAAACACTCGACGAAGAGCGCGCGCGCTATTCCGCAGAGGACCTGTTGAACATCTGGGGCGATATGTGCGCGATTCGTGAATTCGAATCGGCGCTGCAGGACATCAAGACCCAAGGCAGGTACAAAGGCATCACCTATACCCACGCAGGGCCGGCTCACTTGTCCATTGGACAGGAAGCCGCCGCTGTCGGGATGGCGTTTCTCTTGACGCCGGACGACCATATTTTCGGCTCGCACCGCAGTCACGGCGAGATTCTGGCCAAAGCGTTCTCTGCCATCAGACAGCTGACCGACGACGAGCTCCTGGCGATCATGCGTACCTACCGGGACGGTGCGCTGCTCGGTCCCGTCGAGCGCGCGTTCGCCCACGGCTCGGTCCAGGAGCTTGCGCGCCGATTTTTTGTGTACGGCGCCTACAGCGAAATCTTCGCGCGCGAGACGGGCTTCAACCGCGGGCTCGGCGGCTCGATGCACGCGTTCTTTGCGCCGTTCGGCATCTATCCCAACAACGCTATTGTCGGCGGATCGGGATCGATTGCGCCCGGCGCCGCGCTCTACAAACGCGTCAATCGCAAGCCCGGAATCGTCGTCGCCAATATCGGCGACTCTTCGTTTGGCTGCGGCCCCGTGTGGGAAGGCATCACGTTTTCGACGATGGATCAGTATCGAACGCTGTGGGATGAGTCGCTGGGCGGCGGGCTGCCGATCATCTTCAACTGCATGAACAATTTCTACGGCATGGGCGGTCAGCCGTTCGGCGAGACCATGGGCATGCAGTACATCGCGCGACTCGGCGCCGGAGTGAATCCGGAACAGATGCACGCGGAGCGTGTCAACGGCTACGATCCGCTGCCCGTCATCGACGCCTTCCGCCGCAAGAAGCAACTGCTGCTCGAAGGACGCGGGCCGGTCCTTCTCGAAACGGTCACGTATCGCATCAGCGGCCATTCGCCGTCCGACGCGTCCAGTTATCGCTCGAAGGAAGAGATCGAGCGCTGGCAACAAGCGGA
>DASPWV010000099.1:0-3555 GCA_035637635.1 Vicinamibacterales bacterium
GAGCGCCACGGCAGCGGAGACGATGGCGAGAGCCACCAACGTTTCAAGAAGGCCGAATCCCGGGCCGCTTCTCCATCGCTGACGATCACGACCGTTCTGAATCAGCACGTGACGCATGACTCAGTGGATCGGTATGACGTACGTCGCCGCGTTCGAGACGTTCGCATTGTACTGAAGGTGAACCGACTCGCTCTTGGGATCCATCGTGATGTCGACGAAGCGAATTCCGGCAGGAACGGACTGAAAGACCAGCAGTTTCTGGCTGCCCTCGGACGTGTCAAGAGTGGTGGGAGCGGTCGACTGGCTGGTCTGCTCGCCGTTGAGGGGATAGAAGAGCGACACGGTGATACTCGTGGGCGTTGCGGAATTGCCGGTTGTGATCGTCAGAAAAACGTGCCCGTTGTCGTTGAACGTGTCCGACACGATGTCGTCCTGGGTGCCGAAGGCGCCGTCGGCCCCCGCGCTCGTGATCTGGCCGGTGCGAAGCATGAGCGCCAGGCCGTTCGTGGTGGGGTCCGTCGCCGGCTTTGTCGTCTGCGGGCAGGTGTACTGCAGCTTCTGTCCCCACGCGTCGACCAGGAAGTCGCCCGCGGCGAAGATCTCCTTCATGTAGGGTCCGTTCCACCCCATCGACATGTGGCCGCGATGCTCGGTCGAGCCATCGACGAGGTGAGAGTTGACGACGCTTGGATTGAACGCGGCATCGCAGAGCGTCTGCGTACCCGACGTGCTGTTCACTTCCTCGAGACTCTTCGGCAGCCGGCCAACGTCACTGACGAACCCGTCCGGGTTGCCGGGAATGCCGGCGATGGCGCGCACGAGCAACGCGAGCTGCCGGCGTGTCTCCTCCTCTTTGGACACTGTGATGCCGAGAAGAATTTGCGGGCTCACGAAGAGGACGGCCGCGATGAGCCCGCCGAGCACGATCACCAGCGCGATCAACGCGATTCCCTCACTCGAGGCGACGTGAGCGCGGCGGCGGCTCGTGGACTCCATGGGACCGCTATTTTACACGCGCGATGATGTCGTCGCCGCTTGGGCTGATCGAGGAACTGGCGCTCGCGTCAGCGGGGGTCTCGAGGTTGCCGTTAGGGCCGGCGGAGATCACCCAGACCGCCTTGCTGACGCTGGGGTCCGACTTGCCGATGTTGACGACGTACTTGTTACCCCACGGATCGGCGGGGATCGAGGGCAGGTATGGCCCCTTCCACGCGATCTTGCCGGCGGTAACATACGCGTTGGCGGACGCGCCGCCGGGGGTATTGTTGAGTAGATGGTTTTCGAGCGTGTCGCGCGTCACGCTTCCGCCCTGACACTGTACACCTGGTGGGCTGCTCGTCCACGAGTCGCTCGCCGTCGCGTCAGTGGCGGTCGAGAAGTCGCTCCCGAGCAGACTGTAGAGACAGTCGAAGTCGCCTGCTTGTTTGACCTGACTTTTCGTGCTGCTCGTGTTGTTCTTGTACGGCGGGAGCGAGACGTCCTGGAGAAACTTGCCGATCGCTTCGGCGATGCGGTTCGCATCGTTCTGCGCTTGCGTCTTTTTCGCATCGTCGACGTAGCGGAACGCCATCGGCGCAAGCACCGCGGTGAGCGCCGCGGTGACCGCCAGCACGATGATCACCTCCATCAGCGTGAAGCCGCGATCATCGCGTCGCATCGAGCGATGAGATCGTCTATTTGTCCTATTTGCCGGCAAATGTCCGTCCAGTTTCGCTTGCGCGCACGTCATTCTTTAGAACTTTAACGGCCGATTGTAGCACATAAGAGGACACCTTTGCAGCCTGTTCGGATAGTTTTCTGTTCGGTGAAGAGCGCAGGCACGATCAATCCTGGATGGGCGTCTGCAGCTACAGAACGTGCCGTACGATGTCGAGCATACTCAAGAGTCCTACTAAGAGCTTAAGAATTCACTGTTTTCCTAATGGTGCTCGTATCATGTATCATTGAGCCCATGCCCGCTCGAGCATGAGGAGCCAACAGAAGTTTCTGACGACGCAGGAGGTGTTGGAGTACCTTCATGTCAATCTGCGGACCATCTACCGACTGATTAAGGCCGACAAGATTCCGGCCGACCCGCGCGGCGTGGTCCCTCTGCGACGGCCAGACCGTCCCAGCCAAACAAGGGGCAGCAGCCGCCCGCGCGTGCTGATCCTCGACGATGACGCGAGCATCTGCGACCTGGTCGCGAAGACACTGGCCTTCGCCGAATACGACGTCGACATCGCGCCCGATGGGGGGTCCGCGCTGGAGCACATGCGGCTCTACCCGTACAATCTGTTGATTGCCGAACTCAAGCTACCGGACATCGATGGCCTGACGGTCATCCGCGAGGCGAAACGGTATAAAGCGGATTTGCCCATCATCATCATCACCGGCTTTTCCACCGAGTCGAGCGCGATCGAGGCGGTCAATCTGGGCGTGGCCAGCTACTTGACGAAACCGTTCCGGGTGACGCAATTGCTGGCGGCTGCGGCCACAGCGCTCGGCGAATAAAGATCATTCGTCAAATCAGAAATTCCGGATTGATGAGATGGCGATCTGTCTCGGGTCGGCGCATGTGTCCGAAGAGGCCCGCGCTACGTACCGGACGGCAAGGAAAAGTTGGAGCGGGAAACGGGATTCGAACCCGCGACTTCGACCTTGGCAAGGTCGCACTCTACCACTGAGTTATTCCCGCCCGAACCCTCAAAGTACCATCAAAGCCGGACCGAACGCAACACTTCGGCGGCCTCTTCGGGCGCCGTCGGATTGATGTAAAACCCCGTTCCCCACTCGAATCCGGCCACTCGCGTCAGTTTCGGCATGATCTCGACGTGCCAGTGATACAGGTCGCCAAGCGCCTCGGAAAACGGCGAGGTGTGGACCACCAGATTGTAGGGCGGCGTCTCGAGCGCCCGGTCCATTCGCTGCAGCACGGCCTTCAGCAGGCGCGCGAGCCCCTCGTAGAGCGGCCGCGGCGCCTCCTCGAACCGCGAGCCGTGCGCGCGCGGCAGCAGCCACGTCTCGAACGCGAACCGCGGCGCGTACGGCGCCAGCGCCACGACGTCCGCGTTCTCCAGAATCACGCGCCGGCCGTCGCGCAGATCATCGTTGACGATGTCGCAGAAGACGCAGCGCTCCTTGATCTCGAAATGCCGGCGCGCGCCGTCGATCTCGTCGCGGACGAAATCGGGCACGATCGGCAGCGCGATCAACTGCGAGTGCGTGTGCTCGAGCGTCGCGCCCGCGGGAGCGCCCTGGTTCTTGAACACGAGAATGTGGCGCAGACGGCGATCCTGCTTGAGGTCGAGAATCCGCTCGCGATACGCCCACAGCACGCGCTCGATCTCGGCTTCCGACATCGCTGCGAGCGTGCGCGAGTGATCCGGCGTCTCGATGATCACTTCGTGCGCGCCGATGCCGTTCATCCGGTCGTACATGCCCTCGCCCGCGCGATCGAGCGTCCCTTCGACCTGCAGCGCCGGAAACTTGTTCGGCACGACGCGCAGGTCCCAGCCCGGCGAGTTCGGTGCGCTCCCGTTTCGGTACGACAGCACTTCGGGCGGCGTCAGGTCT
>DASPWV010000100.1:0-7593 GCA_035637635.1 Vicinamibacterales bacterium
ATCGGGATTTCCTGTGGACGATTTCGCCAGCCGTTCGGTCCGTTGGCGATCGTCGTCATAGCCAATTGCGGCAATCTCGGGATGGTAGTAGTGCAACATCGGTATCAGGACCTGCGGAACGAGCACGACGCGCTCGAAGGACGGCCGCGAGTCCAGGTACGACAACAGCTCTGAGGCAAGGTTCCGGGTTGAACGATCGTCGATCCGTTCGCGCTGATATTCCGCACCCACCCACACCGCTGAGCCGATCACCACTGCGAGGGTCGCGACGCGGATGGTGGCCGCACTTCGCATCCAGAGCTCGCCAAACACCACGCCGGTGACAACCGCGAGACTCGCCATGAGCGACGAGTGGTAGTACGTATACGGCAGGGTAATGATCATCGTGACTGCGAGGAACATCGCTGCATACACCAGAAACGGCGAAAGCGCCCGCCGATGCTGACTCTTTGCAAGCCATATCAACGCGCTCACAAAAGCGACCCCGAGCGGCACCAGCTCGAATGGATATGCTTTCACCTTGAAGCCCCACAAGTCGAAAGGCCCGATCGGGGAAAACGCCTTCGGATACATCGCCATGTACGCGAGAAAGAGATAACCCTTCAGCGCATTCAGTTCGAAGACTCCTTTCGGCCAAATGAGCGCAAGCGTGATGATGAGGACCGCGCCTCCTTTTCCCAGGAGCACCAGGACACGTTTCCACCCCTGGCGCCACTCGGCCGAGACGACGGTGAGGATTACGGCCGCGACGAGCACCGCGGCGGTTTCAACAGACGCAACCGTTGCAGCGATGAGCGCCGCGGCGACATACCAGTAGCTCACCTTGCGCGTTCGCAGAAATTCGGCGACCGCGAACAACGTGAGGCACGCGAACAGTTCAAAGGTGAGGTGCGGCGTGATGGTGGTCGCAGTGACAAGGGCGGTTCGGCTCAACACGAAGAGACTTCCGGCCACAAACGCGGCTACGGGTGGAAGGTCGGGGAATACTCGCGGAAACAGCAGGAAAATGCAGATGGCGAGCGACGCGTGCAGGAGCAGACCGGTCGCCCGGTACGTCGCTTCTTCCTTGACTCCGAGCGCGTGCCAGGCGCCGATCCAGTAGGCGTAGATCGGTCCGTGATAATGGCGGTAGAACGAGATGTCGCCGGACGCGCGCACCATTTGGGACAGCGAACGCCGCTGGCTGCCGTCGCGCGTCAACCCGACTCCCTCGCGAACGATGGTCGTCAGCGGCATGGAGTTGCGATCGGAGTAATTGGCCCAGAGCCCCTGTTGACCAGCGGACATGTAATCGGCTTCGTCATATCCAAACGGCGCCGAGGAGCTCGTTCGTGCAAACAGCATGCACACGATCGCCACGAGTGCCGCGAACAGGATGGACAATATCGTCCGGTCAGGCACGCTGCTGCCTCAAGTTGATCCCGCTGATCCGAACCACGGCGGCCAGCCACTTCGCAGCCGGTGTGCAGCTGATGAGGGCCACGAAAAACCACGGCAGATGCCAGTCGGCTGGCGCGACAAACCGGCGCACGAGGTCGCGCGCGCGGGAATGCTGGCCGACATAGCCGTACACGCTCGCCGTCTTGCACGCTCGAAGGGCCAGGAATTCTCGCAGCACCGGGCGCATTTTCGCGGGGCAGTTCGCGACCAGATCGCGATCGTCCGAGAGAAATGGCTCGATCGGGCGGACACCCTTCCAATGGATGGCCAGCTCGGACACCTCACAATGCCGGTGGACCAGCGGCTCGCAGGCAATGGTCACCTCGTAATTCAGCAGCAGCTTCACCCACAAGTGGGTGTCCTCGCCGAATCGACAGCGGTCGGCGGAATAGAATCCGCCCACTTCGTCGAATTCACGTTTGCGGATGACGACGCCCGACGTCCCGACAGCGGCGACGATTGCGTTGAGGAAGCCAGCGGGGACGTTCGGTGTGAGGCGGCACGGCCCTGACTCGACCCCTCCTTGCCGCCATCGTTCGCCTGATGAAACGTCCCAGGGAGACTCGATAGCGGCACGGAAGAGCGCGGCCGAATTCGGATACGCGACCAGCGTACGGACCGTCTCGGCAACATGTGTCGGCTTCCACTCGTCGTCGGCGTCGAGCATCGCGAGCAGTTCGCCGGAGGCTTCGGCGGCGGCGTGATTACGCGCCGCACCGGGCCCGGAGTTGTGCTGTCGTAACAGCCGAATGCGCGGCTCACGCGCGCGGTACTCCTCGACGATCGACGCGCTGTCGTCGGTCGAGCCGTCATCGACGACCACGACTTCGAAGGGTCGCAATGTCTGCGCGAGCGCCGACTCGAGACACCGTCTGATGTACGGCGCCTTGTTGAAGAGCGGGATGATGACGGACACGCGCGGCGCGGCATCGCTCATCGTGTGGGACTCCATACCAGGAGCTGTTGATACAACTCGACGATCGCCCGGCGGTACGTCGCAGGCGAATACTGTGTCAGGGCCACCTGCTGCGCTCGTGACGCCAGGCGCGAACGAAGCGACGCATCGGCTACCGCGCGTTCCAATGCTTGTGCCATCGCGCTCGCATTCCGCGGTGACACCAGGAGTGCGGTGTCCTCGTGCCTGACAATCTCTTCGACCCCGCCGACGCGTGTGGCGACGATCGGTCGTCCGGCAATCATCGCCTCCAGAAGGACATTGGGCGAACCTTCCGAGTGCGACGGCATGACCACGAGCGTCGCCAACGCATAGAACGGCCGCACGTCGTGTTGCAGGCCGGCGAGCGTCACGTGACGCTCCAGACGGAGCCTTTTTCGTGCCGCTTCGATTCGCGCCCGCTCCGGTCCTTCACCAACGATGAGGGCATGGAAGTTGTCGGAGGATTCTCGTAATCTCGCCAGTGCCCGCAGTAAATCGACATGACCCTTCTCGCGCGAGAGACGGCCGATCGTCACGAGAATGGGAGTGTCATCGTCGGTGTCCACGATCGCGCGGGCCGCGCGAAGCGCTTCGGAATCGACGCCGTCCGCCGGTTTGACCGAGTTGTGGCGCACGGTGACGCGGTCGCGTGGAATGCCCTGGCGCTCGAGTCGATCGATGAACGCGGCGCAAGTGGTGACCACGTGCCGTGCACCGCGCAACGACCAGCGGTTCACCTCGTTGTAGCAACGCATCTTGAGGTCCGTCGTCGTGTACCCGTGATGAAAGGCAAGCCACGGGTACCGGCTCGGCAGACCCGAGCAACGCATGAAGAAGTGGGATTTGACGTTGTGCGTCTGCACGATGTCAGGATCGCGCGCTTCGACGATACGCCGGAACTGCTCGGACACGGAAGAGTCGAATCGCCTCCGTTCATGGACCACGTCCAGCGGGATGCCTGCGGTACGGACGGCGTCCAGGAAGGCGTTTTTCGATTGCTGTCCGCGAAGATATCCCACGATCGACAAGTCGATGCCAGGCAGACCGTTGTCCCCCGATCGGCAGACCTCGGCAAATCCAATCAGGTTCTTCGCCGGACCGGTCACGAAATCCGCCTCCATGACGGCAACCACGCACAAGCGGCGGCGGCTTTTCACGTCAACTGCGCGATCGTTTGGCATCCTTCGAGTCACCGCGTGCTAGAATCCCGCCTCTTCGCTGGCTTTGCGCATCACCTCAGACGTTCACGGCCTCGAGCGCGTCGCCAGATCACCTGACAGCGTTCACGCCTTTTCTGCCGTCGATTATCCAGGCGGTTGGAACCGCCGGCTGCGTCTCTTGTTTTCGGCTCTCGAATCCGACCACCTCGTTCTGCACTTTGCGCTGCCCGACGTGCTGCTTTTCTCGACGTTGCTGACGCTTCTGCCGTTTCACCGCTGCCGCCTGACAACCCTTGATTTTTTCGTCGGCGAGCTCGCGGGCGCGAGGCTCTTCGCCGTCCGCTGGGCACTTCGCCGCGTGCACCGCTGTCTCGTGTACTTCAAAGACACCAGCGTCTTCGAGCGACTGCTTCACGTGCCGCCATCGAAATTCCGCTACATTCCATTCAAGATCAACGCCCAAGAGCTCATCGCGAATGCCAGGAGCCGAGACGATGGCTACATCTTCTGCGGAGGGCATTCGCGGCGCGATTTCGCGACGTTCTTTGCGGCTGTCGAGTCGCTCCACTTTCCCGTGAAGATGATCACGTCAACGGAAGCCGAGATGAAACCTCACGGATCGTCTCTTGCGGGCCTCGCTGTGCCCTCCAACGTCGAGATCTTCACGCGCGATCGATCGGCCGAGTTCTTCGTGCGCACAATGGCCGCCGCTCGATTGGTCGTCATTCCACTCGTGGCCGATTCAACGACACAGGCCGGCATCGGCGTGTGCCTGCAGGCCCTGGCACTCGGAAAATGCGTGGTTGTGTCGACGAGTCGCGGCATCAGCGATGTCCTCAGTGGACGCGAGGCGATCATCGTTCCCGCCGGTGACGTCGATGCGCTCCGGACCGCCATTCGGCGCGCATGGGACAATCCGACCGTCCGTGAGCAGTACGGCGCCGCCGGCAAGCGGTACGCGTTGCCGCTCGGCGGCGAGGACGAGTTGCGCAGATCGATTCTTGCCGCTCTGGAGTGACGGCTGCACGTGCCACGTGTGTAGCCGGCACTCGGCACTTGGCACTTGGCACCTGCACTTGCCTGATCAAATCCACCCTCGCGCCTTGTAGTACGCAATCTTCCCCGTTTCGACCGCCAGGTCGAGAGTAATCACCCATCGCTGCCGCCAGTCGTTGAAGCGTTTGCCCGCATCGGGAATCGGTCGCGGCCGAACCGCCAATCCCGCCTTGCGAAAAGCACGCACGGCCCGCCACATGTGAAAGTCACTGGTCAGCAAGACCAAAGGCCCGTCGAACTGCCGTGCGAGCTCCGCTGTGAAGAGCGCGTTTTCGTGAGTGCTGGTGGAGCGGTCTTCGACCGTCACTGCGTCTCGAGGTATGCCTTGGCAGACGAGAAAGTCCCGCATTGGCAGCGTGACGCCGGCCTGCCCACTGAGAATGACTCGCCGAAAGCTGCCTTCGCGCCAGGCGTGTATCGCGTACACGGTGCGCCAGTACGATCCTTCTCCTGGAATTTGCCCATCCAATGACTCGGCGCCCAATACGATCAGGACCGCTCCGCTCGGGTCGCGCACTGGGCCAGCGAGCCAGTTGACATACCATCGCGGCGGCGCGAGTGTGACAAGCACAATCGTGCCTCCCACGCATGCCAGTGCATATACCAGCCATCGGATCACTCCCTGGATCATGGCGCGCACAATAACCCCCCTCTTGCGCAGCACTGCGGCGGCGCGTACGAGTGGAGATTATCGAACCGGCTGATTCGGATCGAGCGATCCGTACTGTCTCCAGAACGACCACCTTTCGATCAAGTACTTCCGGTGTTCCGGCTCGATCACCAGCCAGAAGCCTGCAGCGACGTAGATGGTGAGATGAAGCAATCCCGCCGCTATCAGCTCTGCCCAATTGGAGCCTGCCAGCAGCCCCTCGCGACATAGCAAGAGAGCAATAGTGGACGCGATGATCAAGGCGAGCGGGCGCGCATAAATCGCGGCGACATAATCGAGTTGGCTGAGCTCGTACTCCTTCGCAAAGAGCCGGCTGAGTACGACCGCCCGCGAAACGATCATGCAGACGCTGAAGACCGCGGCCGCGCCGGCGAGTCCGAGCGACGGCATGACCAGCGCGACCCCCGCGACGACGAGCAGGGATTCGCCAAGGAGGGTCAGAGAGAACGCCGTATATCGGCCGGTGCTCATCAAGACCGTGGCGGAAATGAATTGGCCCATCCAGAGGGTGTAGCCGACGAGAAAGATTGGCATGAGCACGGCCGCCTCGTTCCCGTACTCTTCGTTGATCCAGACACGGCATAACTGCCCGCCATATACAAAGAGGTATGCGGCCAAACAGCCCCAGCACGCCAGGCAATAACGATTCGCGCTCCGGGCGAGAGCCACGATCTCGCGGCGATATCCACGGGCGGACCAGTCGGAAATTCGCGGGGCAGTGACAAACGCGACGCGGCTGATGACGTCGGCTCCATACTCGAGAAGACGCTGCGTCTGCGTGAAGTACGTGACGAACCGCACCGGCCCGAAGTACGCGATCACCGCGGGCAGACCGGCCTGCGACAAACGGCTGCCGACGATCCCTGACAGCATCTGGCGCACGAACACGAAAATCTTGCCTGCCATGGCGCGACTGACGTGCGCTGGTGAAAGCTTCATCGACGGATAGACGCGCCGGCACGCAAGATAAGTCATCAGGTAGCCGCTCGCCTGGCTGATGAGCAGCGTGATGGCCATTTCGCGCAGGCCGTAGCCGGCCATCACGACGACGAGACTGAGCGCGCCGCGCAGACTAGTCACCAGGATGTTGATCCGATTGGTCGAATCGAACCGCTGAAACCCTTCGAGGACAGCCGCGAACACATTGCAAACGAGTCCGGTCGCCCAACTGATGGCGACGACGCGGACAACGAACGCGAACGTCGGATCGTCGATCCGAAGCAGCGATCCGACGCGAGCCGCGTTCAGCCACAGAACGAGCAGGACGAAGCCGCCGGCGATCGACGTGTATGCCAGCCCGGTATTGATCAACGAATCGAGATCGGCGGTGCGGTTGACCGCGCGGAACTCGGCGCTCAATTTGACCGTGGCCGGCCGGACACCGAAGTCGATGAGCCAGAAGTATTCGACGAGCGACACGGCCAGCACCCAGATGCCGTACTGCGACGTGCCGAGGCGGCGGATGAGTACGGGCATGACGATTCCGCTCGTCGCCAACATCGCGACAAGCGCCGTCCAACTCCACGCGATGTTGAGAAAGTAGGTGCGCCGGCTATCCGAGACTGGCGAGGACATCCGGAACGGTTTGAATGACGGCAGGACCGGCGCTCCGCGCATCAGTGGGGATGAACGCCAGAAGCGCTCGAGGCACCGTGCGGTGCTTCAGATTCAGATTACCGCTTCGCTTTCCGGCGAGCTCGGGCCGCGAAACACATCACACCGAAACCAAGTGTCATCAACGTGGCCGGCTCGGGGACTGGGGTGCCGACGACGGCGTATGTCAAGCTGCGATCGATAAACGGGAAAAAAGTCTGGTTAGGCGCAAACGGAACGGGAAGCGCGGGACTTTGTGCGACGTAAAAACCCGCTCCACCGGTGACGCCAGGGGCTCGAACGAACGACGCGTCCGCATTTGTCGCGGCACTCCAGGCGATCACGGAAGAACTCAGGGGCGCCCACAGGACCAGATAGTACGTATCGGGCCCGAGCGTGAGACCTGTAAACAGTGTCACATCGTGGAACACAAACGTCGGGGGCGCCGCCGTGAAGGTGGCGCTGACGACTTGAGCAGCCGGCGTGGTGCCAGGACCGATCGCGTTCATCAAGTACGCCCGCCCTTGGTAGGTCGGATCGCTGCCGTTCAATCGAGCGCTGATGCTCACGTTGGTAAAGGTGCTGGTCTGCGTCCAGGCGAAGACCGCCAGGGTCTGTTGTGTGGCGCCGCCGACGCCCGTCTCGATACCAAGCGTTTGCGCCGATTGCACGAGGATTGGAGCGGCGCTCAGGGTCGTCGCGCACGTGAGCGCCAGCAACAACGTCAGTCCGGCAAT
>DASPWV010000101.1:0-4056 GCA_035637635.1 Vicinamibacterales bacterium
GAAGACCACCGAGCGCGGCACGGTGGCCGTCAAGCGGCCCGGACGCATGCGCTGGGTGTATGAAAAACCGGAGAAAAAGGAGTTCGTCTCCGACGGGCGCCGCCTGTATTCGTACGTTCCCGCCGATAAACAGGTCATCGTGAGTCCCGTACCTGAAGGCAGCTCGACACCCGCGCTGTTTCTCACCGGCAAGGGTCATCTGGTCCGCGATTTCACGGCGAGCTTCGCCCAGTTGCCGGGCGCCTTGCCGGACACCACTCTGCTGAAACTCGTGCCGCGGCATGCCGATCCCGACGTGGAGTGGCTCATTCTGGGGGTTGATTCGACAAGCCTTCAGATCCGGCAACTGGTGGCCGCCGACCGCCAGGGCGGTCGATCGAGCTTCACTTTTACGAATCTGAAGGAAAACCGAGGGTTATCCGATAAGATTTTCGAGTTCCGCATTCCGCGTGGCGTCGATGTCGTCACAAGCGGCGTGCCCTCGAAATGAAATACTCTCTCCTCGCCGCACTCGCCGGCATCATTGTCCTTTCCGGTTGCGCGACCGGCGCAGCCATGCGCGCGGCCCGGCTCGCGGAGAGTCAGCAGGACTTCGACCGCGCGGTCGTTGAATACACCAAAGTCGTTCGCGATCACCCGACCAATCGCAGCGCGCGCGCCTCGCTGGAGCAAGCCAAGCTGCGTGCGGCCCAGGACCACTCCACACGTGCCCGCCGGTTGGCGTCGATCGGCAAGCTCGAAGAGGCGGTCGTCGAGTACCAGATCGCGAGCGAGCTGAATCCGACCAACGCTGACACGCAGGAAGAGCTGACGCGCGCGCGATCGCAGCTGCGCGCGAAAATTCCTGTCACCGAAGAAGGCAAAACCCAGCTCGAGACGATCATCGAGAACAGCATGAACGCGCCGCTCCCGGGCACGGAGCTCCCGCGCGACATCAAGATGCCCGATTCGCTGATCTTTCGCGAGGCCGGCAGCCGCGCCGTCTACGCCGCAATCGCGCAGTTCGCCAACCTGAGTATTGCGTTCGACCCGACGTTCCGCGAGCAGCCCATCACGGTGGATCTGCGAAACGTCACGCTCGAAGACGCGTTGAATGCCGTTGCCCTCTCCACGCGGACCTTCTGGCGCGTCACCGGGCCGCAGACGCTCACCGTCGTCCCCGACACGCCGGCCAAGCGCCGGGAGTACGAAGAAGAAGTGGTTCGCACGTTTTACTTGAGCAACGCCGACGTCAAAGAAACGGTCGACATTCTGCGCATTGTCGTCGACGCGCGGCGCATCTCGTCGGTGACCGCGACGAACGCGATCGTCGTGAAAGACACGCCGGAGCGAATTTCCGCGGCGGGCAAGATCATCAGCGCCATCGACAAAGCGCGTCCCGAGGTGGTCATCGACGTCGAGCTGCTCGAGGTCGATCGCACCACGCTGAAGGAGTATGGACTGCAGGTCGCATCGCCAAACTCGCCGGGTATCGACGGCGCGGCTGACGTCAACAGAACCGGTTTGACGCTGCGCGACGTACGAAACCTCACGCAGGCCGGCATGTTTCTCACCAACCTTCCAGGCCTCTATTACCGGTTACTCAAGACCGATAGCGCAACGCGTGTCCTCGCCAATCCGCAGCTGCGCACATCGGAAGGCGTCGCAGCGCAGGCGCGTTGGGGAGAGCGCGTGCCGGTGCCAGTCACGACGTTTTCTCCAATCGCGGCCGGTGGGGTGCAGACACAACCAATCACGTCGTTCAATTACGAAAACATCGGGGTCAACATCGACATCACACCACGTACGCACCACGACGATGACGTGTCGCTTGCGGTGCGTGTTGAGGTGAGCAGCATTTCGGGCACCGGGTTTGGCGGGCTGCCCACGTTCGGCAACCGCACCATCAACACCGTGATACGTCTCAAGGACGGCGAGACGAACATGCTCGCCGGCTTGATCCGCGACGAGGAGCGCGACTCGTTGTCAGGCATTCCAGGATTGAGCGATATCCCAGTGGTCGGCCGATTGTTTGCGCACAATCACAAACAAACGCAGGAGACCGACATCATCATGACGCTCACTCCGCGCATCGTGAGGATTCTCGATTTGCGCGCGGAGGATCTGCAGCCGTTCCGCGTGGGTCGCGACTCCAGCCTGCCGCTCATCGACGTGCCGCTTCCTGCGCCGCTGCCGCAGCCGGTCAAGCCGCCCGGCGAGATTCCCGAAGGGATTTTCCCTCCCGTCCAGCAGCCCCCGCGCTCGCCGCTGCTGCCGGTGCCACAAACACCCGCTCCCGCGCAACCGCTGAAGCCGCCGACACCGGTCAAGCCGGGGAATCAATCGCCGCCGGGGCCTCGCTGAAGTCCGACACGGACGTTCCTTTACACGGGTTCCTTTGCGTACGTTCGTACACGAGAGTTCACGGAGGTGCGTTCCCACGTGAACGAACGACGTGAGGGAACCTATGTGAACGCCGTAAGGAACGTCCGTGAGGAAACCGCGTGAAGGAACCTGCGCGGAGGCAGCGTCCTCACTTTTACTCGACGCGCGCGACCTGTCCGCCGAGACCCTGTAAACGCTCGACCAAGCGACTGTAGCCGCGCTCGACGGTTTCGAGCGGCTCGACCCGGCTCTGACCGTGTGCCGCAAGCGCCGCCGCAATGAGCGCCATGCCGGATCGAATATCGCGGCTGTCGAGATGTTTGCCGCGCAGCAGCCGTGGCCCGGTCACGATGATGCGGTGCGGATCGCACAGAAACAGGTCCGCCCCCATCCCGCTCATTTGTTCGAGGGCAAACAGCCGCAGCTCGTACAGCCAGTCGTGAACGAGCGTCGCCCCCGCCGCCTGCGTCGCGAGCGCGGTCACGAGGCTCACGAGATCACTTGGAAATCCAGGCCAGAGACCCGTCGTGATCCGGCCGGCGCCGATGAGCGTGCGCGGCTCGACCCGAAACATCGATCCATCGTGCTCGCAGAACACATTCATCTTCTTCAACACCGAGGAGACGACTTCCATGTCCTCCCATCGCGTGCCGCTGATCTCCATCCCGCCGGCCGTGATCGCCGCAACGACCGCCCAGCTTCCTGCCTCGATGTAGTCGCCCTGCAGTGTCTTCGTCGCCCCGCGAAGCTTGTCAGGCGCCTCCACTCGCAGCGTGTGGCCGCCGTCTCCTTCCACGTGTGCGCCCATCGCTCGAATGAACTCGCAGAGCTCGACGACGTGCGGCTCGCACGCGGCGTGACGAATCTCGGTTCGACCAGGTGAAGCGGCCGCGGCGAGTAGCGCCGTCTCAGTACCGGTCACGGATGCTTCGTCGAGATAGAAGGAAGCAGCCTTCAGCCCCTCGGGTGCGTCGAGGTGATGGCCCGGGCCGTCGAGCGTGCGTGCCCCCATGTGATGCAGCGCTTCGAGATGCGTCTTGATTGTGCGGCGGGCGGGGAAATCGCCGCCGGGCGGCGCAATGATCGCTTTGCCGCAGCGCGCCAGCAGCGGGCCCATGAGCAGCACGGATCCTCGCAGCCGGCCAACCAGCGCACGATCGGGCTCGTGTTTCGTGATGTTGCGGCAACAGATGTGCAGCGTCGTGGTGCCGATGCCGTCCACCTCTGCGCCGACATCCAGCAGCAGCCGGCACATCACCTCCACATCGGCGATGCGCGGCACGTTGTGCAATACGCAAGGCTCTTCGGTGAGCAGGCACGCCGCAATCAGCGGAAGCGCCGCGTTCTTGTTGCCTTCGATGTCGAGCCTGCCGTAGAGGCGATGACCGCCTTCGATCACGAGAGTTGACATATCGATCAGTGTCGAGTTGGGCTGCCTTCGAGGAGCCAGCGCACGTTTGGATCATCGCCGAATCCGACGAAAACCGGCTCAGGCACGAGCATCACTTCGCAGTCGGACCACACCGCACGCTTCACTGCTGCGGCGAGCGCAATCACTTCCGCGGAAGATGCTCCGCCACGATTGATCAGTCCCTGTGCCTGAAATGGAGAAATGCCCACGTTTCCGACAGTATGGCCTTTCGAATAGCCTGCCTGTTCGATCAGCCATGCTGCCGGAATCTTGACCCGGTC
>DASPWV010000102.1:0-3031 GCA_035637635.1 Vicinamibacterales bacterium
TAAACTCAGCTCACGTCAGTCGATGTAGTGGCGCGCCTTCAGGCCCGCCTTGGGGCGCGGCGAAAGGGCCCCCATCGCGGCAGACCGCGCCGGGGACCCCGCCAGCCGGCCACTACACGTCCGACTCAAGTGACCTCAAGATGCAAATTTCACGGCGTTCAGCTCACGCCATTGTCGAGCGCGAGACGTGCCGCCGACCAGTCCACGTCGCCGTGAGGTACTCGCCCATGTCGAGCGTGCCTGACATGGTGTCGCCCGAGACCTTGCCGCTGAAGTTGTATCTCAATGCGTCGCCATGACGTTCAGTGACGTTGCTCATCAGCGTGACAGCATCGCCGCTGATCGTTCCCGCGATATCGCGCGCGAGGAAGTTGCCGCGCTGAGTGCCCTCCAGCTCGTTGCCTTTTTGCTGAAGGTGGAGAACATGCGTTGTCTTGCTGGCGACGTACTGGATCTCGACATCCCATGAGCCGCTCAGGTTCGCGGTCGGCGCCAGCGTGGGCGCCGCGGGTTTGAGAGTGTGCTTGGCGGAGAGCACTTGGTACAGGCGCTCGGCGACGATCTTCTCCTCGCCCGCGACGGTCGTCGACAGGTTGATCGAGACGCCAGTATCACCGGCTTCGGCCGCTTGACCCGCACGGCCACCGCCGCCTGCTCCATTCAGTGCAATGCGCGGCTCGGTGTTGTAGAGGAGGTCGGCGACATCTTGACCGGTGATCTCCAGTTGCTTTGAATCCCAGCGCACGGTGACCCCGGGACTGCGATTACTGCGGCCCTCGCCACCATCGCGCCGAACTGTCGCGGTCACGCCTGGGAGTTTCGAGACACGGTTGGCGATGTACTCGCCGCGCCCGACCCACTCGTTCCACTCGGCTTCGTGATTGCGCTTGACCCAGCTCTCCACCGCCACGACCATACCGACCACTTCTTCGCGACCAACTTTCATCGCGCGTGCGTAGCCGTGATGCGGCGCGCTGTGCACCCACGCCGCCTTGATCAAATCCTTCCGACCGAGCAGGAGCCCCGCACTCTGGGGGCCGCGAATGATTTTGCCGCCGCTGTAGGCGACGAGCGTCGCGCCGCGCTGCAGGTGAACGCTGGGAATGGTGAGCACCTCGGCCGCGGCATCAACGAGGATGGGAATGTTGTGCGGTTTGGCAATCTTCGCAATCGCCTCGGTCGACATCGGGCCGGTTTCGTTCCGGCCATTCGCGAAGATGTAAATCATGGCCGTCTTCGGACCGATCGCGAGTTCCAACTCCTCCGGTGTTTCGACTTCGAGGACCTTCACGCCAACGGCGCGGATTGCGGCATCGTAAACGTTGCGCGAGTGTCCCGGAATGATCACTTCATCTTTCGCGAAGCCAGTCAGGTTTGGGATACGCACGTGGAGGTCGGGATTGCCGCCGGCCACGCAGGCAGCCGTTGCGTGAGACATCGCCGCCGCGCAACCCGCGCTGACCATGCCCCATTCGGCGCCCGTGAGGTCAGCGAGCCGCCTGCCTGCCGCTTCCATGAGCTCGTCGATCTGCACATGTTGCTGGTTCGCGAGGCTCTTGGCTTCGCGCACTTCCGGCAGCTCGATCGAGCCGCCGATGACGGTGAGCGTGCCGCGGCAGTTGATGAGGGGGCGAACGCCAAGCGCGCGGTACACGTTCGAACCGTTCGAGGCAGCGGCAGACGCGACTTGCGATGACCGCTCGGCGGCCGACAGACGTCGCGAAGGAATGGCGCTGCCGAAGAACAGAAAACTGGCCATGCGGCCCAGTTCGCGGCGGCTGAAACCGGTCATGCGCTTGGGCGACCAGCTACCCCACAATTGAGACACTGTTGTCCTCCGAGAGTCGGGTGAGTTGTTCGGAAGCCGTTCATCCACTCACAGAAGCGGGCGGAGCAATGGATGCGGCCCGAAGCTACGCCAAAGCGTCCGACCTGTCAACACACATGCGTCGGTCTGTCAAGACTCGTTAGAAGTGTCCCTGTCCCATTGGTGATCTTTGCGGCCAGGGTGATTGACTTACCCGTTCTGTTCCGGGATAGTGCTTCCGAATTCAGCGGGAGGTGTATCTATGCGTCCGCAATTGGCACTCCTGGCAGCGATTTTGTGCTCCTGGATCGTATCCGCGTCGCCGGTCCGGGCACAGTCGGTCGACACCGGCATTCTCGGAGCGGTCGCGGATTCGAGCGGTGCGCTGATACCCGGCGCCGACGTCACCATCACGAACGTCGCCACTGGCGTCGTTCAGTCGGTTGTCACCGGCCCCAACGGCAACTTCGAAGTCCGTTACCTCGTCCCTGGAGACTACATAGTCCAGGCTTCGCTTTCCGGGTTCCGCAAGGAACGCACCACGGTCACACTTCGCGTCGCGCAACTGGCGCGGCTCAATTTCGTCCTCCAAGTGGGCGAGATCGGCGAAGTCGTCGATGTGGTCGCGCAGGGTCTGCTGCTCGAAACCCAGAGCGGCGTGACGGGAACCGTCGTCACGGCGGAAACGCTCGTCAACCTCCCGCTGAGCGGCCGTAACTTCACGAGCCTTGGCAACCTGACGGCCGGCGTCGTCGCGTCCGGGACGCAGTTTCGCGCCAGCGGGGCACGCGGCATGTACCAGCAGGTGTCTTTTGATGGTGTCAGCGCGCTCAATAACCGCGGAAACAATCTGTTCATGTATCCGTCGGTCGATGCGGTGCAGGAATTCAAGGTGCAGTCCACCAACTACACAGCCGAGTACGGTGGCCACGCCGGAGCCAACGTGCAACTGCAGCTCAAATCAGGCTCGAACAACTTCCGCGGCTCGGCGTTCGACTACTACCGAAACGACATGCTGGACGAGCGCAATTATTTCGCGCCCGCGCCGACGCCCAAGCCGCAGTTGGAACGCAGCCAGTTCGGCGCCGTCGTCGGCGGCCCGATTCGCCGCAATCGGACGTTCTTCATGGGCTCCTATGAAGGCACGCGGGAACAGAGAGAAAGCGTCGCGCAGGCCAACGTGCTGAGCGAAGCCATGCGACGGGGTGACTTCTCGGAGGTGTC
>DASPWV010000103.1:0-2188 GCA_035637635.1 Vicinamibacterales bacterium
AAGCCCGTGGAACACAAGGCGGCGCCGCTGACGCAGATTAACGTCGTGCTGAACTGGTCTGACGAATTGAAGCGACTGGTGCCGGCGCGCTGAGCGAGTCGAGGATGGAGGGCTTTCCTCAATCCCCACGGCGCAGCACTCGTACCGTCCGTCAGCTGATGCTCGTCGCGTCGCGGTGATGCGCGTCGAGGGGCATCAGGTACAGCGACGCCACCATTGAGTCCGGACGCCGCGAACGACAAGGGCGAGATTCGGCTCTTGTGCGGCTGGCAGGATGCGTGGCGCCAGGGCAAGTACTGATAATCACCGCGCGCGAGTCGGATAACTCCTCCCTAGTCGCAAGTGGCGTCCGATGATGATGCCAGGATTGAGTCCTACAATGGTGCTCGTTGGGAGAACAGATGAGCGAGACGGGGAACGTCCAGTTAATCAGGCAGCTTTACGACGCGATGAGCAAAGGCGATCTTGATGCCGCGCTTGCGATGATGACCGATGATGTTACATTTGTCGTTCCAGGGCCGCCAGGGATCGGCGCTGCGGGAACGTGGCGCGGTCACACCGGCGTGCGCGACTGCTTCGTGCGCCTCCGAGAGGCGCAGGAAAACCAGAGCATTGACATACGGGAATTCGTAGCGCAAGGCAATACGGTCGTCGTTCTCCTGCACGTCGTCGCCAAGGCACGCTCAACCGGCAAGGTGTTCAAATCGGACATCGTTCACTTCTTCACGATCAGGGATGCGCGAATCACCAATCTGCTGGATTTCTTCGACACCGCCGCGCTCGTCGACGCGAATCGCGTGTGAACGAACCAGTACGCCCACGTGCGTGAGACATTTCCTCGTGTCAGGATTCATCGCCAGATCGGCGTATGTCGCGAGTAGACGCGCTGTTGTTTAGAGGTCGAGACGGAATCTCTACTCAGCTCTAAGTGCCGCGTTTGGGTCCACTCGCGTCGCTCGCCAGGCCGGCAGCGACGCGGCCAGTGCGCCGGTACCGATGAGCAAACCCACTGCGCCGGCCATCGTTGGAACGTCGGCTGGTGAGAGGCCAAAGAGCATCGCACGCCCCATCTGCGTCGTAGCGATGGCCAGCGGAATGCCGGCAAACAATCCCGCTGCAAGCGGCCACACGGTGTCGCGCAGAACAAGCCGCAGAATCTGCCGGCTCGTGGCGCCGAGCGACATACGGATGGCGATCTCGTTTCTGCGGCTCACGACGACATACGCGATGATCCCGTACACGCCAATCGCGACGATGGCGATCGCCAGGGCGCCGAACGCGCCCGCCAGCCACGCCATCGCGTGCTCAAGCACAAGCCGTTCATCGATCAGATCTTTGATCTTGGTGAATTGCACCGCGATCCGCGGATTCACGGCGTTGACGCGCTGCGCGATACCCCACTCCACCACGGCTGATGACAGGTTCGAACGAACAATCACGAGATACCCCTGCCGCACGTCGGGATCCTGCGCGATCGGCACGTATGCGATGGACGGCATCCCTTCCTGCAGGCTCGCGTACTTCGTGTTGCCCACGGTACCGATGATTTCGTAGGTCGCCTCCGGATAGCCCGCTTCGGCGATTGTGTGGATGGTGCTGCCGATTGGTTCAACCCCTTGCAGATACTCGCGCACGAAACTTTCGTTAACCAACAGGACGCGCCGGGATTTCGCATTGTCGGAATCCTGAAAACTGCGTCCCGACCGAATGGGAATCTTCAAGGTGTCGAAGTAGCCGGGGCTGACGTACGCAAATCGAGCGGCGTACTGCCGGTTGCTGACTTCTTCGGGAATCCTGAAGAAATGAAACCAGGTGCCGCCTCCGAGCGGCAGATGCGTTGTTGCCGCAGCCGCCGCGACGCCGGGCACCGCGCCGATTGCAGCGGTCAGTCGCTGCTGAAGCGCGACGTGCTCCTGGGGCGAGCGATCGTTGGCGGCGGGATCCGCAAGCCAGACTGCGACGGTGCCGTTCCGTTCGAAGCCGGTGTCCACAGATGTCAGGTTGCGAAAACTTCGAACGAACAGAAGTGCCGCGGCGACCAGCACGAACGACATCGCGATCTGTCCAGCGACGAGGCCGCTCTGAAACCGTGTCCGACGACGGTCGATCGTCATGCCGCGCGACGTCTGCTGCATGGCCGCAACCGGATCGACGATCGACACGCGCAGCGCCGGGACGAGGCCGAACA
>DASPWV010000104.1:0-3643 GCA_035637635.1 Vicinamibacterales bacterium
ACAGTGCCGCTTCTCTCACGATGGCGCCTCCGGGATCAGCGGTCATTAGAAATTCAGCTTGCCACCGAGCCGTAGAAGGCGCGGGTTGATCGTGCCGGACACGTTGCCCAGGCTCGTGCCAATCGTGGTGACATCGGTCAACACGGTATTCGCATTGAGGACATTGTAGATATCGGCGAACGGCTCGAGCCGGAATCCGCCGATCGTGAAGATCCGCCCGAGCCGCAAATCGAGCATCACCCATTTTTCATAGCGCACATCGTTGTTGCGCTCGAGCCGTACGGACTGCGTCGCGCGCGTCAGCGTTGGAACGAGCGCGCGACCGACACTCAAAGTGCGCACGCGCGGATGTCCGGAGTTGGCGGAGAACGACCCGCTGAACGAGATTTGCCCCGGCAGCTCGGTATTGCCCGACACTTTGAATTGGTGCGGCTCGTCGTCGCCCACGGCGCCGTTTGCGAAGATATCGTTGTTCGGATCGTTGAGCTCGCCCGTTGAAATCCATCCCAGGTTTTTACCGTAGTGATAACCACCTTGCAGGCGCGAGCGCGCACCGAAGCGACGGATGAACGACAGCTCGACGCCGTTGTACTCGCTATCGAGCTTCGATGAGTTGGTGCGCACGTTGCTCTGCAAGCCCGTCGTCGCGGGATTCTGGTTGTAGATCGTCAGCGGCTGATTGTTCAGCGGATTTGTAATCACGACGGGGATATAGCTCTCGGCCGGCACGGCATTGTTTCGGATTCCGTAAATGTCCCGCTGCTCACGCCGGTGGGCCATCACAGAAACTCTGAGTGTCGACGTCAGCGAATGTTCGATGCCGATGCTGTACTCGCGGTTGAAGGGACGTCGAAGGTTTGGATCGAGCACCGTCGTCGACCCTCCGCTCCACCCCGTGCAGCGACTCAGCTCGTTGGCTTGAGCGTAGAGGTCGCCATTGGTGTCCGTCCACGCACACCGGTTGCTGGAATCCTGAAACAGCGGATTGACGGTTTCAGCCAGTCCCGTGGCTTCGTTGCCGATGTACTTGCTGAAGCTGCCTTTCAGCACCGTCTTCGCGGTACCGAAGAGATCGTACGCGACGCCGAGGCGCGGCACGACGTTGCGGAACGTCTTGACGTCTGTCTTCGGAGTGCGCCGTTCAGGGACCCAGGTCCCCGCAGGGGAATACTGTTCCGCGATCCAGATGTACGTCTCATCGTAGCGCGCGCCGACGTTGACGGTCAGGCGGTTTGCAATCATCCAGCGATCCTGGACGTAGACCGCGGTCTGACGCACTCTGTTGTCGGCCTTCACCGGTGTATTCAACAGGTCCGCCGAATCGGGAGCACCGTTGCGGAAGCGAAGGAAGATGTCGCCGTGGTACGCGTTTTCGGTGATGTAGCCGCCGTAGTCGTACTGCGCGCCAACGCGAAGCTCGTGGTTGCCGCGCCACTCGCCAACGCGCGTCACCGATCCACCGAAGAAGGTCTTGAACGGAATGCCTTCACGGATGCGCGTTGGTCCGCCCGAGAGCACCGACGTCACGATGTCGAGTCGCGCCACGTCGTTCGGACCCACCTCCGGGCGGTAGCGTTCGTGGTTGACGACCTTCAGCTTCGACGCGAGAACCTCGAAGATCCAGTTGTTCGAGGGCGTTCCCGTCCACGTTCCTGACGCGAAATAGTTGAAATTGTCTTTGGTGTTGAGGTTTGCGGCCTCGGGCATCACGAAATTCGCGCCTTGCCGGCGAAACGGACGATAGGCGCGTTCGTTGCTGTCCGAGAACGCGACCTTGTTGGTGTGGTTCACCTGCCACGTGATCTTCGCGAACGGCTCCGATCGGCGGACGTACGAGTCCATCTGTTTGCCGGTCAGGTCGAACTGGTTCGCGAGAAGCTCGGTAAAGGAAAAGATCCGATCGTTTGCGAAAACCCAGATGCGATCGCGCTTGATCCGGCCGCCAACCGAGAGGTCGATGTCATATCCTTTCGATCCGCCGCTCGTCGCCCGCACGCCGCGCGCCCGGAGTTCATCGTCGAGATTCGACGACTGCATTCCTTTTGTGAACCCGGACGAGAACACCGTACCGCTCAGATCGTTGCCGCCGCTCTTGGTGGCCAGCGCCATGGAAATGCCGCCGATTGGTATCCACGCGGGCAGTGCGACCGTCTGATAGTTCGCCTCGTCAACGTTGCCCGCACCGCCGTACGACATCGCGGCGTCGCCGTTGCTGAAATACGAGAACGTCGGAATGCCATCACGGTAGTACGTGCGATCGCTGCCGCGGCTGCCGTGGATCTGCCACCCGGTTCCAGCCAGCGACATGGCGGAGCCGCCCACCTCCGGCCGGCTCGTCGAGTAGCCGACCATGAATTTCCCGAGGTCCATCACGTTCCGCGAGCTCGGAATCGTATCGATGACCTCGGCGGACATGACGAACTGCTGAGTGGTGGTGCGCACATCGACAATCGGCGACTCGCCCGTGACGGTGAGCGTTTCCTGCAACGCACCCAACGCGAGCTCGGCGTTGATTGTCGCCGTGAACCCCGAGCTGATTTCCACATTCGCGCGTTCGAGGGGCCCAAAGCCTGTGAGCGAGAACTTCAGCACGTACGTGCCGACGGGCAGCCGCAGGAAGCGGTAGTTGCCAGTCGATTCCGTGACGGCCGTGCGACTTCGCTCGATCAGCGCCGGCGAGGTCAGTTCGACCGTCACACCGGGCAGCACGGCACCGCTGGTGTCTCGGACGACACCCTCGATCGCGCCGGTGTCGGTTTGTGCCGATGCCGGCAACGCGGCAAACACGCAGATCGCGAGCGCAACGGCACCGGTGCGCCAATCGATATCAGGGTGTAATCGCTGCTTCATCGTGAATCTCCAACCGCCCGTGGCAACAACGCCACGGGCTTGAATCACAGAGGCTGAGGATCGATCTGAGGACACAGAGCCAAGCGGAAATTCGCTTTTCTCCGTGCCTCAGACAGGCGTAGCGAGTTCTCTGTGTTCTCGCAGGCCGTGAACAGTTTCACGACGGCCTGCTAGAAGGCGAGTTTCGCTCCCACACGAACGACCCGCGGTGGAATGGTCTGCGACACCTGCCCCAGATTGGGGCCGACCGTGGTCACCTCCGTCAACACCGTATTGGCGTTCAGCAAGTTGTATGCGTCGGCAAATATCTCCGTTCGCCAGCTGCCGAATCGAAATGGACGGCCAACTCTGAGATCGAGGAGCGCGACACTGTCGTAGCGGTTCTCGTCGTTGCGCTCGAGACGAACCGTTTGCGTCGCGCGCGTCAACGTGGGAACGAGCGCCCGGCCCACCTGCAGTTGCCGGACTTTCGGCTGACCACTTCGTGCCTGGAAGAAGGCGCTGACGCTGATACGGGCAGGCAGCAACAGCGCTCCCGACACTTTCAGTTGATGCGGCTCGTCGGTCCCAACCGCTCCATCCGCAAAGATGTCTGCATTGGGATCGTTGAGCTCGCCCGCGGCGATCCGTCCCAGGTCCTTGCCGTAGTGATAACCGGCCCGCAGGTACGCGTTGGCCGAGAACCTGCGCTGAACCGCCAACTCAATGCCGTTGTACGTGGTGTCCAGCTTGGACGCGTTGACCACGATGTTGTCCTGGAGGCCGGTCGTCAAAGGGTTCTGGTTGTAAATCG
>DASPWV010000105.1:0-6423 GCA_035637635.1 Vicinamibacterales bacterium
GCGGTGGCACAGCCCCTGGCGCTTTGCCGAAATACTTCGCAAGGTAGGCAACCACGACGTCGATTTGCTGCGGCGTCCCCTGCGCGCCGCGGACGAACATGTCCTCGACGATTTCACCCCATCGCTCTGGCGTTTCGCGCCGGCCGTTCAGAACCTCCAGGTCATGGCACGACGTGCACATCTGTTGAAGGACGTTTTTTGCGGGGTCCTCAGGGAGTCTCACCGATTGCGGGGCGACTGACGACACCACGGGCGGGGGCGCCACAGTGAGCGTGGCGACCACCACCAACGTTGCTGCGGCAACAGCTCCCGTGGACGTTCGTATCATTGCCCGGCTCCTCAGCCGACCTTCAACTTGAGCCGATCCGTCATGTATTTGAGATCCTTGGTCGCGCTGTCGAGCGGCGTCGTCCGCGAGGAATCGATCTCGATCATGACCCACTTGTCATAACCGATACCGAGAAGGAAGTCGGCGAGTTGCGGCAAAGGCACGATGCCCTCGCCCAATTCGGGAAAGCCACCCTTGCGCCCGGTTTCGGCGGTGCGCGCGGTCACCATGTTGGGATCCCAGTCTTTGAAATGCAGGTAGATGATTCGCGATCGATACGTACGGAACACTTCCAGCGCATCGCTCCCGCCGGCAACGAGATGGCCGGTGTCGGGGCACAGATTGAAGTAGCGCTGATCGGTCATGTCCATCATGCGGCCGATCTCGGCGCGCTTTTCGATCATGTTGCCAGTGTGCGGGTGGTATCCGAGCTGAATTCCGTATTCGTTCTTCAGTCGCTTGCCGACTTCGTTGACGAGGCGCGCCAATGCCTGAAAATCCTCGGGCGGATTGCCGCCAGGCTTTCTCTGGCCTCCGGCGAGGTTGAAGATCGGAATGCCGACATCGCGCATGAACTTGCCGACCCGCATTCCCTCGTCAACGCCTTCGTCGAATCGCGCCGCATCATCCACGGGCAAGCTGTGATAGAGCGCTGCCATCTGCATCGCGTGTCTGGCAAGCCGTTCGCGAAACCCGGTGGTATCCGTCGCGTAGACCGTGCTCAACTTCGCGAGGTTATCGTCAGCCTCGGTCGCCTTGAACCCAAGCGACGACAGCTCCTCGACGCCTTTCCAGTAGCCTTCGTGCGGTGGTCCGCCGAGCCGCAGATAAGGACCAATGTTGTGTCCGACGCGGAACTTCTGGACCGGCCGCGACTGACCCTGCGCGGCTGCCCACGCCGGACCGAGCGCCGCGGCCACAATCGGCGCGGAGCCCAGCGCCAGAAACTCTCGTCGATCGATTGCCGCTGTCGCGGCTGCGCGATCCATCGCTAGAAGCCGTAGCGCAGCGCGAGCTGCACCTGACGCGGATCGTACGACGAGAGAATCTGACCGAAGTTGCTGGCGCCCAGCACCGCCTCGGGATTGCGGAAGTTCACGGTGTTGAAGGCGTTGAACGCTTCGATACGGATATCGATCGTCTGGGCCGTCGCAATCTCGAAGCGCTTCGTCAAACCGATGTCGACGTTCCAGAACCCCGGCCCCCACGTCATATTACGCGGCGCGTTGCCCGGTGTGTTGATTGCCGGCATTTTGAACGCGTTGATGTCCAGATACCTCGTACGATCGTCCTTCGGATCAATTCCGGTGAGCGGGTCGCCGATCGCGTCCGGCCTGAGCTGGTCGCCGCCGCTGCTCGCCAGGTACGAGTAGGCGCGGCCGGTGAATGGATCGGTTCCGGTGCGCGCCAGTGTCACGTTGAGTGGCAGCCCGGACTTGGCGGTGAAAATCACCTGCGATTGCCAGCCGCCGATGATCGAATCGAGCACGCGATTCATCCCCTTGCCGAAACGCTGGCCGCGTCCGACGGGTACGCGGGCGATCGACGATACCGACAGACGATGACGTGTGAGCTGCTCCATGAATGCCGATTCGAGGATGGGAATCGCTGACGGCATGTGACTCCAGTCGTAATTCTGCGAGCCGCCGCCGCCGGCGCCGAAGGTTGGAGCCTCGCTATGCCCCGCCGCGAACGTGTACGACGCCAGCCCGTACCATCCCCCATTGAAGCGGTGCTCGTATTTCGTCTGCAGCGCCTGGTAATCGGAGTGCCCGAGCGGCGCCCGCATCCCAAGCGTGCCGAATTCGGGGAACGGCCGATTCGCCACGATACTGCCGTCAATGCCCCATGGCGTGTTGTTCGGGCTGATCGTGACATCGAGGTTGCGGCCCTTGTTGCCCACGTACGCAATCTCGATGGTGGAGTTGTCGGTCACCAGGTACTCCGTCGCGACGTTCCACTGCATGACGGTCGCGGCTTCGAAATCCGGCCATCGCGAGTTGAAGGACAGATTCGTTGGGCTGATCGCACTCGTGTCGAGGAAACTGGCCGGGACGGCATCGGACAGCAGGAGCGGCGGCGGCCCGCTTCCGGCGCGCTGCAGTGTGACGCGGTACAGATTGGGCGCGTTGACCAGCAGCTCGCCGGCGGTCGTGCCGGTGATGTTCTCGCCGTTGTAGAACGCGCCGAATCCTGAGCGCACGACCAGCCGGTCCGTTGCTTGATAGGCAACGCCGAGTCGTGGGCCCCAGTTGTTGAAGTCAGTACGCTGGAACGCGTACCGGCTCTCGGCGCGACGACCGCCGTAGACGATCGGCGCCGGCTCGGCGATCACCAGCTGGCGAGCCGCGTAATCGATGTTGCTGTTCACATAGGGGTCACGGCCGTACAGCGGCGTCGTGTACTCATAGCGCAGACCGAGGTTGAGCGTGAGGTTCGGTCGGATCTTCCAATCGTTCTGCACGAAGGCCGAGTAGTTCTGCTGGACCTCCTGCGCCACGAAGAAATTCGATCCGCCCAGACTCTGCACGTAGCCGAGGAGGAAATCGGCAATGCCGTCGTTGGTGAAGCGCGAATCGAAATTGTACGCGACGGTGCGGAACGCGAGATCAACCCAGTCGTCCTCCTTATAGCGGTAGTCGAATCCGAACTTCCATGTTTGGGCGCCGCGCGCCCACGTCAGCGCGTCGGTGACCTGGTACGCAAATGGGTTGTGATACTGCGGTCGGAAATTACCGACACCAATGGACTGATAGCCGGTGATCGTGATGCGCGGCAGACCGCCAACCGAGTCGAGGTGGCTCGGCAGCCCGCGGAACCCGAACTCGGTGCCGGTGGTCATGCCGACGGTCGCATGCGAGAAATCCGCCGCGGTCTTGTTGTAGCCAACACGGAACTCGTTGACCGCTCGCGCCGACAGGATGCGGTTCCAGCTTGCGCCCACCGCCTGGTTGCGCGCGTATTGACGGCCGCCGTCCTGCGCTCCGGTATCGGCTAACCCCGGCATCGTCGGTGTCTTGAAGTTGTAATCCTGGTTGAAACTGTAGCGCGCGAAGAAGCGGTCCTTGGCCGAGTGGTTGTAATCGGCGCGGAGGTCCCACTTGTGGGTGTCGCGGGTCGTCGGCACGCGGCGCGTGTAGTTGTTGATCGGACGGCCGCCCGACCCTGGCGTCGGCCACACGTTGTTCGGTGCTGGAAAGACCTCGTCGAGGATCTTTTTCGCCAGCGGATCGAACCGGCTCGCGGGAATGATGTTGCCGGGGAACGGCTGGCCCGTCACCGGGTCGAGAATCGGCACCGTGAGCGCGCTGAAATCCCCGTTTCGCTCGGCCAGCGTCGGCACGGTCACGAACGGCGCGTTGGTCACCTTGCTGAAAAACCCTTCGTAATCACCGAAGAAGAACAACCGGTCGCGACGGATCGGTCCGCCGAGCGTGCCGCCGGGCTGAGTCCACTTGAGATCGTCTTTGTCGAGCCCGCGCCAGTTGTTCTCCCATTTGTTCGCCGCGAGCGCGGCGTTGCGGTTGTAGATCCAACCCGATCCGTGAAACTGGTTGGTGCCCGATTTAATCGACGCGTTGATGACCGCGCCGGCGGCGCGCCCGAATTCAGCGGAGAAGCCGTTCGTGATGACCTTGAACTCGCCCAGGGTATCGGGCGAGGGTGAGACCACCTGCGCCGACCGCGACTGCATGTTCTGGGTGTTCTGGTTGTTGTCGAACCCATCCAGCAGAAAATTGTTCATGATGTGCGAATTGCCGTTGACCACCAACCATCCCGGTCCGCGGAGATTCGGATCGGCGGTGCTCTCCGTGGCACCGGGCGTCAGCAGCGCGAGGTCGGTGTAGCGCCGGCCCGCCAGCGGGAGCTGTTCGATCACCTGGCTCTTGAGCACCTGGCCGAGCGACGCATCTTCCGTTTGGATGACCGCGGCCTGTGCGGTCACTTCCACCGTTTCCTGGATGTCGGCCACCGCGAGCGTCACCGGCAACAACCGGTTCTGACTGACGTCGATCGTGACGTTGCTGATTCGCACGGCACGAAATCCCTGCAACGTCACGCTCACGCTGTAGGTGCCGCGAGGAATAGGCGAGAAGATCGCATAGCCCTGGTCGTTCGACACCTGCGAGGTCGCCACGTTGGTGGACACGTTCGTGACGACGACGTTCGCACCGGGGACGACCCCCCCGGGGTCCTGGACCAGCACGCGGAGCGTGCCGGCGTCCTGCTGTGCGAGCACGGGCAACGACGACATCAGGACGGCTACAACAATCGTCGCGGAGAGTCTGCGTACGGGGCAGAGCGGTGGATAGCGCAACATGACGTACTCCTTTGCCGAAAGACGCTAGGATTCCAAAACGTGGCGGCAGTAATCGAGACATTGCCGGACGGCCGTCACGCGATCGCCGTCGACTTCCCACTCGATGTGGGCGGGGATCGTCCAATGCTCGTCGCGAAGCAGTTGCAGCGTCTCGCGGATTGGCGTGTCGCCCTGACCAAACGGGAGATTCGGCCCGTTGTCGCGCTTTCGATCCTTCACGTGGAGAAGCAGAATGTCCGCGTGACGGCGTTTCAACAGCGCAACGGGATCGGCGTTGGCCGCAACATAGTGGCCGATGTCGAGATTGATCGCCATGCGCTCGGATAAGCCCTTGAGGATTGCGTCGAAATCCGCTTCCCCGCGAATCTCGGTCGCGTGGTTGTGGACCAGGACGCGCACGTCATAGCGCTTCGCCATTGGATCGAGACGACGCGCGAGATCCGCGTTGATCCCCGCGCCGCTGACGATGCGCGCGCCCAGCGCGCGCGTCGCTTCGAGCGACCGCTCGAGTTCTCCGTCGCTGAAGTCGGGACGATAGTTGACGTTGTAGGCGTACAGCTCGATCCCTTTTGTGCGAAACAGCTCGCCCACGGTTTCGTAGTGCGACATCGGCACCGTCATGCGCCACTGCCGCAATTTCTCGCGATTCTCGGCGGGCATTGGTCCGCCGCGTCCAGCGCCGAACGACGGTTCCAGGTGACGCGGGTGCACTTCGCCGAGCGAGAACCCCAGATCGGCGATGACGTCAATCGCCTGCTCGATCGGGCGATCCGGAAAACAAAACGAGTTGGCGCCGATCACGACGCCGCGAAACGTGGAGTGCTTCTTCGCTGGCGTCGCTTGCGCGCGCGCGAGATCGGCAGCCGCCAGAAGCGCGCCGGCGGCAGTCGACTCGATGAACGTCCGTCGTGAAACTCTCATCGCATCCCTCTCATGTCCGATGGATCGGCGCGCGCTACAGGTCGCCGCGCCGCAGCAGCTCGGCGAGGTGATCCGCGGCACGCATCGAGATTGCCGAAATCGTGAGGGTCGGGTTCTGCCATCCGCCCGTCACGAAGGAACTGCCATCCACCACCAGCAGGTTCGGAATGTCGTGGCTTTGATTCCACTTGTTCAGCACACTGGTCTTCGCGTCGTCGCCCATGCGGCAGGTGCCGAGCTCGTGCACGCTTTGCCCCGGCTCGCGGTGATTCGGATTCTTCGTCAGCAACTGGAATCCCGCCGCTTCGAACAATTCAGCCATGCTGTCTTGCGCGTCCTGATGCATGTGCCGCTCGTTGTCGGTGTAGGCGGCCGAGACGTGCAGAACCGGTATGCCGTAGACGTCGGTCACGTTCTTGTTGATGCGGACGTGGTTCTCATGGCGCGGCAGCACCTCGCCCATCATGCCCCCCTGGCACGTGGCGCCGGTATAATCGGCGAGCTTGTTCTCGAGATCCTCGCCGTAGGTCGACAACACGTCCACCGGCGGGCTCCCGCCGACGTTCAGATTGACAACGTAGCGGCGGATGAACGTCTGCTCGCGCGTCGTGACGTTGCGAAATGGCGCGACGATCCCGCCGCCGAATCCGGGCCCGGCGTTCGCCTGCCGCGCGCGTCCGATGGCTTCTGGAATCACTGCGATCGCCGTACCGCCATAGAACTGATCGAACAGGTAGTGTCCGAGCACGCCGCTGGAATTGGCGATGCCCGAGTTCAACAGAATGCGGGTGCTTTCGAGCGAGCCGGCGGCGAGCACGACGACGCGCGCCTTGACGTGCATGTCGCGGCGGGT
>DASPWV010000106.1:0-4763 GCA_035637635.1 Vicinamibacterales bacterium
CGCGTGGAAGCTGACTCGCGATGTACGAGCGCACATGCTCGAGATTGCGGCGTATCACGCTGGGATTCTGGGAAGCTTTCGCGAGAATCAGGGAGCCTTGAACCGTCGCCATCCAGAGCGATGCAAGCGATGCGGTATCGACGCGCGGCTGGCGACGCGCGGACGCCTGGTCGAGCAGCGCGCGAAAGCGGCCGGACGCGTTGACGAAGCACACGTTGGCGGCATCTCGCAGGGACGGGTGCGTGTCCGCGACTTCCTGCACGGTCGTCCCCGCGAGACACGATGTCAAAAGAGCAGGATTGTCGAAGAGCGAAATGTAGAAGTCCATGTAGCCGAGCGCGCGGTCGTACGGTTGCGCCGCCGCTTGAAAGGGCGCACGCGATTCCATGGCCGCGGCGCCCGCGTCCCACTGGGCGAGACATGCTTCGGCGAGTTGGTCTTTTGTTTTGAAGTGATAAAAGAAGCCGCCTTTGGTAACGCCGGCGCGCGCGCAGATGTCGTCGACAGTGGTGGCCATGTAGCCGTGCCGGCGAATCAGCTCGGTTGCGACGGCCATGAGCTTCTGGCGCGTCTCGGCGGCTCGGAATTGAGGCACGGCAGTTACGATACCGACTAGTTGGTATTTTTGTCAAGCTCCCGTGAACCGCCACGGAATCGCGGAACCACGGCGTTCAAATGTGTTTCGTGCTTCCGTGCTTCACTGGCTTGCCTCCGTGCTTTCGTGGTTCCGTGGCTTCGCCCACACAACTACAATGCGTCGCGGTGATGCATCGACGATTAGTACTCCTGCTCCTGCTTCTGGCGCTTCCTCACCGGGTCTTCGCGACGTGGTCCGTGCTCGCCATCGACAGGAGCACCCAGCGGGTCGTGATGGCCGCGGCCTCGTGCGTGAATACGGACGACGAAGCGATGAAAACGGCGATTGCGGTGGTCGTTCCCGGCAAGGGTATCGCCGCCTGTCAGGCAGCGGCGGACAACACGCATCGCAATCAGATGCTGGTCTTCGAGCAGCTGCAGAAAGGCGCGGACCCAAAAGCAATCATCGAGCTGCTGAGTGCCGATCCAAACTTCCAGAGCCGCCAGTTCGGCATCCTCGATCTACAGGGCCGAGCGGCCGGACACTCGGGACTCGCCAATGGCTACGTCGCGCAGCACCTCTCCGGTCAGGTCCCAGGCACCGAGATCTTCTATTCGATTCAGGCGAACATCATGCGGCCGGGTTCTGTCGTGCCGAACGCGGTACAGGCATTCATCTACGCCAGTGGTGCGATCACGGATCGCGTGATGGCGGCGATGGAGGCGGGCGACGGATCCGGCGGCGACAGCCGCTGCACCTGTCCGCCGTGGCCGGCCGACGGATCGAAACCGCCGATTCCGTGCGATGCGCGAACCGCGAACGTCGCGTTCATTCTCATGGCAGAGAAGACCGATGCGAACGGCGATTCGCACAACAACGGCCGCTACGCGATGTACATCACCGTGTCGCAGCCTGGAGGCAAGAACGGTCCGAATCAGATCAAGACCGGGGAGACTCTCAATCCGGTGAAGACGCTGCGGATGCGGTACGACGAGTGGAGAAAGAAGCAGCCTCCGACGTTCAAGTAGCGCGACGCGTCACGACAGTTACAGAACACACCGCCTGATTTCCGCAAAAAACCCAGTAGCTTCCATCGGCTGTCTTTATTGATAGATCAATTGAGACACCTACGCATCTCGGCCCGCGATGTCGTCGTCTCAAGGCACCGTTACTGTGATCGCCTGAGTGGTCGCGCTGGCCCCGCACTGGTTCCTTGCAACAACGCTGCGCACATACACACCTGGCGGCACCGTTCCACTCAGCGACGGACCAGGCGTGGAGAGGGTTCCTGCCAGTGTGCCGCTGACATTGAGCGTCGCGAGGAGCGTGGTGCCGCCGCCCTGCATATAGACGCGATCGTTTCCGTTGAGCGTGTCCGGCCTCGGACCGCGCGCGTTATATGGTGGTCGTGCGATCACCGCAAGCGAAGTGGCGTCGTTGAAGAACAACTGCGTCTGCCAGCGGAACGTCTGGTTGCCGGCCGCAGAGAACGTCCGCGCCATCACGTGGATATGCACAGTTCGACCGTTGTACCAGCCCGGGTGCCCAGGACAGTGACCGCGGCGCCCGCACCCGCGGACAACAAGCCGAGGGCCTGACGGCGATCCATTTTGTCCAGAACGTAGTCCATTCCCACCTCCCCGCGCGCGGCGTGCAAGACCGTCGCCGCAGGTTGCTGTTGCGCGTGACCAATCCTGTTGCGAACTCATGCTCTACACTGTAGGCCGGCGTGCGGTTCGCTGGGCCGTTCATGCCGATCCTGAGGGTTCTATGAGATCGAGAATCATCGTGACCATTGCATCGTGTGGCCTTGCTTCGGCGGTCGGCATGAGCTGGACGGCGGCTCAGGAGCGGCCCGCGACGGTGACCGCAATCTTGGGTGTGATCGCGGCGAACGCGAAGTGGGAGATCGCGGCGGTCACGTTTGAGAACGCCGACGGCATCACCGGCGGTCCCGACGGGAGCAGTGTCATGTGGGCGTCGCCGCCGACCAGCCGCGTCAGCGGCTTGGATAAGGACGGCCATCCGAAGGTGTTCTTCGAGAAGACGAACGGCGCCGGCGCCATTGGATTTGCCGCCGACGGACGGGTCTTTGGAATGATGCGCGATTCAACGTCGAATGGAGGCGCGGCGCCGTTTCCGGGGTTTGGTCTGGTGCATCCGGAAACAAAGGTGCTCGTGGACAACTATCAGGGCGACAAGTTCAAAGGTGCAGGCGATCTCGTCGTGGACAAAAAGGGCGGCGTCTATCTCGTGGAAAGTGGCAGGCAGCCGTTCCCAGGCATCTATTACTACAGCTCCGACGGCAAGCTGACGAAGGTTGCCGATGGCGTACGCGCGAACGGGATCACGCTCAGCGGCGACGAGAAACTACTCTATCTGACCAACCGCGAAACGATCGCGGCGTTTGACGTGCAGGCGGATGCCATGCCGTCCAATCAGCGCGAGTTCGCCAAGCTCGATGGCGGCGCTGTACCCGACGGGCTCGCTATCGACGCTGCGGGCCGCCTGTATGTGACGGCCGCGCCCGGCGTGCAGGTGTTCGGCACGAAAGGCGAATTCCTCGGAGCGATTCCGTCGCCGCGCCCGTTCAACAGCGTCTGCTTTGCGGGGCCGGACAAGAAATGGATGTTCGGCGTGGGCAACGGCGCAATCGACGCCGAGGGCAAACAGCATCCGGGTAGTCCGGCGAAGACGATTTACAAGATCTCGATGCTTGCGGAGGGGTTCAAAGGCCGCCCGAAGTAGCGCGTCCGCGCGCGCGGATGTTTGACGCATCCAGAAGCGGGCGGTAGCATGAGTACTTCCCGCCAGAGTGGGCCTGTAGCGCAGTTGGGAGCGCGCCTGAATGGCATTCAGGAGGTCACCGGTTCGATCCCGGTCAGGTCCACCAAACCTTCATTCCCGGTCTCGATTTCCCGCAAGTAGCTGAAGGCCGGTGCGGTTGCGCCGGTTCCAACAAAGCGATTTCCGTCGAATGCGATTCCGTCGGGAAAGAACAGTTGTTGGAACCGCTGTCGCTGGTCGAGGGAAGCCTGCACCCAGAGGTCGGCGGCACGTGGCAGGATGCGTTCTGCAAACGCCAGGATGCCTTCCACGTCGAGTTCTTCGAGCTGGCCTGAGTGACGGTCGATCCGCGCGAGCGTCAGCTCCTCGCGCAGTTTCTCGGCGTGGCGGTCGTACGTGTCGATGTCGATCGAGCGCTCGAAGAGGAACGCTTCGTCCAGACGGTTCAGCTTTTCCTGGATCGCCTTGGCTGCGCGCTCGGCGCTCGCAATCTCCTCGCTGACCGCAGCCTTCCTCGCCTTCCAGATCTGCAGCACGGATTCCTTTAGCAGCCGCATGTAGCCTGGCGACGGCTGCAGCAGCGCCAGTTCGTCTGCGAACAGACCTTCGAGCGTGGCTTTGGTGACGTTCACTCCACGGCAGCCAGGGCGGCAGTGGTAGTAGGCGTAGTACTCACTGCGCCCCTTGGACCAACTACCCGTCAGACCGCGTCCGCAGGATTCGCAGCGGACGAAGCCGCGCAGCGGAAAGTCAGGATGCGCACGCTTACGCGGGGCCGCTTTCGGCGCACGGCCCGACAGAATTGCCTGGACGCGATAGAACAGTTCCTCGGAGATGAGCGGCTCGAAGTCGGCGCGCTTGGCGCGCACGCCGTACTCCGGCACGTCCACGATGCCGGCGTATAGCTGGTTGCGCAGCAGCATTCCGATGGCTTGCGACGTAAGCGGCTTGCCGCGCCGATTCGTAAGGCCCCAGTCCCTGGCCCGTTTCAGCAGGTGTTCCTTCGTGAACTGGCCTGTCGCGTACTCGTCGAATGCGCGCCGAACGAGCGCCGCGCGCTCCGGATCGTGCATCAAGCTCTTGCCCATCGACCGCGGCGCGTTCAAGTAGCCGATCGGCGCCAGGAACACCCAGCGTCCGAGCTCGAGCGCCGCCTTCATGCCCGCCCGCGTTCGATCCGAGCGCACGTCATTGTCGAACTGTGCGAACGCCGCGAGTACGCCTTCCATCAACTTGCCGGTGGACGTGTCGTCGATGGGCTCCGTTGCCGATCGCAGCGAGATGCCGAGCGATTGCAGGTGAGAACGCAGCGCGAAGTGGTCGTACTTGTCCCGCGCGAAGCGCGTCAGGTTGAACACGACCACGAAGTGGACGCGGCCCTTGTTCAACCGGCAGTACG
>DASPWV010000107.1:0-2396 GCA_035637635.1 Vicinamibacterales bacterium
ACGTCGTCCGATGCCTTGTCCATCGCCTCCCACACCTCCATATCCCTCGCAGAGGGCTGGACCGAAACAAACGCGCGTCGTACGCCGAACTCCATCTCCGGATCAGGCCGCACGAAGCTTTGCGGGTTGAGAGGCTCCATCTCTCCGATCGCCCGGACTGTGATCACGACGTGCGTATCGCTTGCGTGACGGTGCCGGTCGAACGTGTCGATGTCCGGCACCTTCTTAAACAGCTCCGCTTCGGAATTGGTGAGGCCTGCTGCTCCGCCCGTTGCGGTGATCTGCAGATGGAAATGGCCAACACCGCTTCCGTCCGAATACGCATGGTGACCCTTCACGAACAGCGCCGACGCCTGCAGTCCCTTCGCTGTCGCGGGAAGGAACGTGAGCGCTTCCCGTGGAACGCGGAAGTCGAGATTCGAGCGCAGATGCGCCATCAGGTTCTTGCCGATACGGTCGAACGCCGACGGTGGCAACGACGTGAATGAGTGCTGGGCCAGACGTGTGGTCTCGATGGTTCCCAGCGCAATGACGACGACGCCGTTCGGCGGGACAACGAACGAGCCGTGCTCCGTCACGACGTCGGTCACGCGAAGCGTGCCGCCATCGGGCGCTGTCTTCATCGCGTTCACTCGACACTTTGACACCACCATGAGCCGCTTTCGAACGTCATCCGTCTTGCATTCGGCATCAGCTTCCCGCGCGGCTTTCATGATGAGCGGCACGGTGCTGAACTTGTTGAACGGAAAGAACCCCGCATGGCCCGACTGCCCCTGCACCGCAAGCGGCGCCTCCAGCTTCAACTCATCTTTGAGCGTCTGAATCGGCGGCGGAGTCGCGGTCACCGGCAGACCGAGAAGCTCGAGCAACTCGAGCGGCGTCGGCGCGGTCGTGCGGAAACGTACCGCGGGGTGATCCGGCAGCGACGCGAAAGGAAACGCGTCGGTGATGACGCCGAGTCCATTGCGAAGTTGCTCCCGGAGAGCCCGATGCAGCTCGCCGAAGATGAAATCGTTCGTCTCAGTGACACCGATTTGATCGCTCGCCTGCCAAAAATAGCCGCGTGACCCGTCGACAAGCTCTATCGCGCGCAAGTCCTTCACGACATCCGGCGGCCACGAGGCGGGCAACTCCGCCGTCAACAACTCCGGTGACCAGCCGCCCCAATAGACCGACCGCCCGCCGATGCAATAGGCCAACCCCGGGAACTTGTGCGGTGAGTGCCACGGTAATCCCCAGACTTCTTTCTGCGGCTGGTCGATGCCATATTTTCCTGCATCGCGCAGATCTTTAATGCTGGTCGCGTCGGCGACGCCGAGTCCCAGGGCGGGCAGATTCTGGACGTGTTCAGGGATCGTAAACGAGCCCGCTTCGAGCAGAAGAATTCGATGACTCCTCCCGAACCCCCTGAAGAAGAGGTGCTCCGCCAGCGCCGCGCCGAACGTGCCACCGCCGATAATGATGATGTCGAACGGGCGCGCATCGGATCGCGCGTTCGGTCGTCCGACGTCCGGCCGTGGATTGCGGTCCGAGCTCGCGTCGGCCTCCGTGAAGGTGTTACAGACGTATCGCCCAGGCACATCGCGACTGAAGGTGGTCTCCTGAGTCAGCACGTCATCGGCGCCCTGAACCAGTCGCTTCACTGCCATGGTCATTTACCCTGTGAAAGTCTGGTGTCGCGTGCCGCGGAGATGTGGAGCGCGGCGAAACACCGCGGCGAGCGCGATCGTGAGTCGTTCAGTATATAGGCTGTCAGCAACGCAGGCTCAACGACGATGTGTGACGGAACAGCCAGCTAACAGTCGAGCTGTCGTCGCGAGGAACAGCGCAGCAAATCGAGGACAAAAGACAGATGTCGCCGGCCGGCATAAAAGACCGCATGAGGGGAGTGTGTGTCTTTGCGTGCAATTGGGTTGGCGGTGACCTCAGTGCTCACGCCTGCAGCGTAAGATCGGCCGCATGGCCGACCACTTCTATCTGCCGAACCGTCCACCGCAGCCGCCGCGCCAGCCGAAATCTGGCGAGCGGCTGTTCGAGTTCCCCCGTGGTCACGATCGCATCCTCTGCGAGCTATACGATCTCGGCAACTACGGCATCGATGTCCGGTCCTCGAAGAACGAAGAGTTCTGGTATAGCCGCCGCTTTGATCCACGACTGGATTCAACCCGGACGCCGCGGGACCTTGCGATTCAATGGGCGGAAGTGGAACGCATGGCACTCGAGTCGCGTACGGATGCTTACCCGTTCCCATTGAGCCGACCGGGATCGGTGGCGAGAGAATGATCTCGATCTCCGCGCCGGGTTGTAGCCCGGTGGGAACGAACTGCGCGCCCCAGTCACTCAAGTTCACGATGGTGGTCTGAAACCAGGTATCCTCGGCGGCCGCCGATACATGA
>DASPWV010000108.1:0-1887 GCA_035637635.1 Vicinamibacterales bacterium
ATCGAGCTCCGCAATCAGCGCGACGACCTCGTGCAGGAAGGAGAGCTGACGGAGTTGATCAAGCGGCCGGCTCCCGCGCCTCAGTCATGATGTGGTCGTCGGTGCGGATGTTTCACCAATCACCGACGCGATTTGCTATCCGACGTCGGTCCGAGAGGCGTGTCTGAGAACGGTGCGGTGCGGCGCTATGGGCTACGCCGCTGGCCCCTTTGTGGAGTAACGTCTTTCAGTTGAAGCTGACAACCGCATCGGTCGCGCACCCGATCCCCTGTAGCCAGACGTTTTGCACGCCTGGCGCTTCGAAGGAGCGCATCATCCAGATTCGCGAGCGCTGCGCCGTAACAAACGCCGCACGACCGACGCGATCCGAGATGCCCAGTGGGTATAGTGTTGGGTGTAGCGCCGTGAGTGAGGCAGAACGATTCACGGCCGCCACGCCCGTTGCGCGCAGATTGCCTCATGCGAGGCGCACTGCCTCGACAGTCGCTATTGCTTGTAGAAGCAGTAATCGGCGGTGTAAGGCATGAACGCGTTGTGGCCGACGTCCGTCAGCAGGTCACAGCCCGTCGAGGGTGCCAAACGCCGTCTCGCTTTCTCGAATCGAGGGACCTTTGCACTATCAACGCCCGGGCACCGTGTCACCACTCCTCGTCGGAGGCATCCTCTCGTTCGTCCTGGCATTCGCACCATCCGTGTCGGCGCAACGACGCGCGGTCGACACGCAGCGCTCCACGATCACTGTGCGGGCCTTCAAGTCGGGCCTGTTCCGCGCGTTCGCCGACAATCACGTTATCCAGGCCCCGTTGGCTGAAGGTTCGGTCGATGACTCCGCGATGCCTCACGTGGAGCTTGTCGTGGATACAAGCCGGATGCGAGTGCTGGACCCGGGCCTCTCCCCGAAGGATCGGGACGACGTGCAAGCCCGGATGCTCGGACCGGAAGTCCTCGATACGAATCGCTTCGCGCAGATTCGATTCCGCTCGACGACCGTGCAACAGCTTGAGGCGGATCACTGGGTGGTTCGCGGGGACTTGGAACTACATGGCCAAACCCACGGGGTCGCCGTCAAAGTGGCTCGTGAGAATGGCCGCTACAAGGGCTCGACGACGCTGCGGCAAACGGCGTTCGGGATCACGCCTATTAGCATCGCTGGCGGAACGGTCAAGGTGAAGGACGACGTCACGATCGAGTTCGACATCGTTACCGCGGATCGTTGACTAACGGCGTTAATCCGACGAGCTCGGTCAGCAGAAGACTCTGCATCACGCTATGAGCCAAAACATCGTCGCGACCCGAGTGGTGGAAGTCACTCCCGGTGAGCGCACACCCTCGCAATCTCCAACGTGTCCGCTGCCTCACACGGCGGACTCCATTGTAAGCGCGTCTGCTGTTGCGGAAGGGGGCGAGCTGGCGGTGTACTCGGTGCGGTCAGATGTGGAACGGTGAAGCGTGCTGCAACGGCCGCCGCGTATGCGCGGTCGGCCGCCTAGCGTCCCACGAGGAGTGCCCGCGGTTGTAACCGATTGAAATGACGCCGCTCAGTTCGGCTTGAACTTCGTCTTGTTGTCGATTCTGATTTTCTCGTCCCGTGCCTGAATCGCCGCTGCTTCAGCCGTCCGACGCGCAAGGTCTCGCGCCGGCGCGTCGGCTGTCTGGAGCCGCACGCCGTCGGCGATGACTTGCTGAAGCGCGGCGTCGCCGGCGATCGACGTGATTGTCAGTCCTACGCGGTTGGGAAACTCTTCGCGCCAGAGAACGAGCTGGGTGTCGGCATCTTGCCAGCGCCCAATCGTCCGACGCTCGGACGCGGCGCCTATCGGCCGCGTCGTCGGTGTCGCGAGCAGCAACGAACCGCCGTAGACGCGGCTCAACGCCTCGTTCAGGTCC
>DASPWV010000109.1:0-1903 GCA_035637635.1 Vicinamibacterales bacterium
CTTACCACTTGGCTACGTCGCCTTTCTGAGCATCGGGCAAGAGGATTTGCGAGTGTAGAGAACGAGATACGCGGCGTCAATATTCGGCGAACGCGTCGCGCAACTCAACCAGGTCCGCGTCGGCAACATCTCCGATGGCGATGAACGTGAGTCCGCCCCGCTGCCAGGTGAGCGTGCTCACGGCCGCGGGCGCTGTGCCGAGGCGTTTCGGGCCAAAGTCCTCCCGAAAGACGAAGAGTGAAATTCGATGCGCGTTCTTGCCAATCAGCATGTACGCAGCCTGATTGCCTCGCCAATACACGACGCGTCCACCGATCAGTCGAAACGGTGTGGAGGCGAGTTCGGGCACCGGCACGGCAAACGGAACGCGGCCTTCGAACCAAGGCTTCACCGTGTGGCGGTCGGTGGAGAGGACGTCGACCGGATTGGCGCTCGCGAGCAGCGTCACGTGCATGTCCGCGAGCTCGACGAGCGCACTCGGCGATTGTTGCCGGAACAGCATCGCCGAGCCGATGACAATCGCCGCGATGGCCGCGGCTGCGGCGAACCACGAAGTGGCAGGCGGCTGCCGCCGCACGCGGCGCAGGAGCGAGGCGGGCGCTCGCTCTGTGCGCATCACATCGCGCACGGCGCGCTTCATCTGCAAGGCATCGAGGATCGCATTCGCGCACTGCACGCAGTCGCGGACATGATCGGCCGGCTGCGACTCTCCGTCGGCTATGCGCTGCACATCTTCAATCGTCAGGTGTTGATTCATCGTTCCTCGTGAGCGAGCGCTTTGCGAATCTTCTGACGCGCGCGCAGCAGCCGAGAAGTGACGGTCCCCATTGGAATGGAAAGGGTCTCGGCAATTTCCTTGTAGCTCATGCCTTCGGCGTCACACAGCAGCAGAACTTCCCGAAACTCGACGGGCAACTCTTCGATCGCGCGACGCAAGGCCTGGGCGTTCGCGCGCTGCAGAAAATGTGATTCGGGTGTCGCCTCATCGGCGATTTGATCCACGAGCTCGGGCTGCTCATCCACCGAGAGCGGCGGAACGGCACGCAAACCGGTGCGCGAGGTCAGGAACGTGTTGCGCACGATACGAAACATCCAGGCGCGAATGTTCGAACCGGCGACGAACGACTCGAACCCGCGAATTCCTTTGAGATAGGCCTCTTGCACCAAGTCCTCCGCCTCGGTGCGATCCCGAGTGAGCCATTGCGCGTATCGATACAACGAGTCGAGGAGCGGCAGCGCCAGCTCTTCGAACGATGCCCGTTCGCGATCCTCCATCCGAAGCACTTCTACACCTTGTAACTGCCGAAGGGATGAAAAAACCCCGTCACCAGTTGTCATTGCAGGAGGTGCCGATGGACCGACGTGAATTCCTCAAAATTTCAGGCATGTCTTTCGGCGCCGGTGCGCTGATCTCGTTTGCGCCGGCGATCGCGGGCGGCAGCCCTGCCGCGCGCGTGCGCAACTGGTTCCGCAGGCAAAACGGCGAGGAGCCGGCCCCGTTTACGTTCGCGCAACTGAGCGACGCGCACGTTGGATTCGCGGGGCCGCCCAATCCGACCGGAACCAAGGCGCTGGAGAGCGCCATCGATGTGATCAACGGACTCAATCCGCAGCCGGAACTGATCCTCTTCACCGGCGATCTCACACACGAATCAGAAACGCCGGGGGAACACGCGAAACGGATGCAGCTTTTCCAGTCGATCACCAGCCGGCTACGAGCGAAGAAAATCATGCGGGTTCCCGGGGAGCACGATGCCGCGCTCGACGGCGGAGCTCTCTACAGGCAGTTTTTCGGAGAGACCCATTACTCATTTGATCACCGGGGCGTTCACTTCATCGCACTGGACAACGTCTCGCACGGCAAGCCGATGGTCGGCGCGGAGCAGGTCGCATGGCTCCAGCG
>DASPWV010000110.1:0-9993 GCA_035637635.1 Vicinamibacterales bacterium
GAACCCTTGAACCCTTGAACCCTTGAACCCTTGAACCCTTGAACCCTTGAACCCTTGAACCCTTGAACCCTTGAACCCTTGAACCCTTGAACCCTTGAACCCTTGAAGTTGTGGTGCGCCCGACAGGGCTCGAACCTGTGACCCCCAGCTTCGAAGGCTGATGCTCTATCCAACTGAGCTACGGGCGCACTTTACTGCAGCGATTTTAGTTCAACCCCTTCACCCGGCAACCGGCGGGGTGCCGTGCCTGCCGGTGCGGTGCTGATGGTGGCCGTGCATTTTGACCTTCCTCTGCATCAAAACAGTGCGCCGTCCTTCCGGAGTCACGCCGTAGCCAACGGCGCACCACTGCTGTGCGCCCGCCTCCTGGAGTCGCGTCTCCAACTCGGCGGAGGTTTCCGTTTCAATCACTTTGAATTGGTATCGCTTGGCAGACATGGTTCGATTGTGACACTTCACGGTGTCGCCGTCAGTACGACAGACGTCACATGCCCGGATTGAACGTCGATTCGCATCGTCCGTAAAGCTGGTCCGGCCTTCGCGAATGCCAGCGCGTAAGCGCCCGGTTCGACGTCGACAAAGCCGAAGAACCCGCCACCATCGGTTTCGGCCCCTCGCACGATCCCTGCTCTCAGGTCAACAAGCCGTACGGCCACGCCGTCCAGCAGTGTCCCATCGTCAAGCGTTGCGTATCCCATCACGTGTCCGACGCGTGGCGCGATCTTCCACGAGAGCACAGGCGCCAGAGCCTCGTCTTGAAATACCGGCTCCATCGGCAGTTCGTAGCGGCTGCGGCCATCGATCGCTCCTCCGGTGGTGAGCGCAGCGGCCAGGTCGCCGAAATCTCTTTTTGGCGATGTTTGACCCGGTGGAAGCGCAAACGGATTGTTGACGACGGCGTCGCTCGCGTTCGCGAGCGAAAAGAAGGCGACACCCAAGGCCTGGCCATCGCGATCCGCAGCAAGCGACCGTCTGACCTGTCGCAGCGTTCCTTCGACGCCGTTCAGAAACGCGCCCACGCCGACGAGTGCGGCGCGATTGTATTGGTGCGATTTGGCGAAAGCCATCCACTGATCGAATTGCGCGGCCTGTAACGCGTCGTGTTCCCTCTTGTAATTCATGGGAATGGCGACGTCGAGAATGCCCTCCGCAAGCCATGCGCGCCAATCCTGATAAACGCGCCAGTATGCTTCAGCTGATTGCCACGCCTGATCCGTCGCCGGTCCTCCGCCGAACGCAATCAGCGCAGCGGAGATCAGAATACCGGGCTTGATCGCCGCGCAATTGAGGTAGATCCGCCGCACAAGATTGGTCACCTGCGCGCGACGCCAATCGGCCCAGCGAAGATCTCCGGGCGAAGGAGTGGTTGCCGCGCTGATTCCGTAGCGCCGCTGGAAGCGCGCAACGCTGACTGCGTTGTATCCAATGTTCGCTCCGGCAGAAGGTGTCTGACCGCTCGCCGTCAGCTCGGGATATCGAATGCGATCGAGGTGAAGTCCGTCGACGTCGTAGTTGCTGACCAGTTGCGTCAGCACCTGCACGGTGTAGGCGGCCGCGTCCGGGTGGCCGAAATCGAGCCAGAACTCTCCGTTGATTCGATGGCCCTGATACGCGATGCCGGGTCCGTCCGGCAGCAGCGTTCGCGTCAGCCAGGTCGATGGTCCTTGCACGACCGTTCTCGTCGCGCTGTCGTAACCACCGTGTTGATTGAAGACGTGGCGGGGATCGAGCGGCGGACCGTTTGCTGGCGGCGACAGCGCGGGGTCCTTGTTCCAGATGGCGCCGGCAATCACGTACGCGTGCACTTGGATGCCTGCGCTATGAGCCGTCGCAAGCAGATCCGCCAGCGGATCGAACCCGGGCTCGATTGGCGTGAAGTCCGGCGGCGGCTCGGCCCCGACGAGATACCACGCATCGCCGCGACGTCGCACCTGCGCGAGAAGCACGTTCATCCGCGCCGCGCGCGCGCTTGAAACGATCCGCACGACGTCCGCGTGGGTGTTCAGCGTGGTGTTGAATGTGTCAACCCAGAGAGCGCGGAACTCGTGCCGCAGTCCCGCGGCAGGCGTAAATGACACGCTGCTCAGTGTGAGAACACTACTCAGCAGGAGCGACGCCGTTGCCCGCCGCATGCGTGGCAAGCGTAACGCTCGACATGTGCTGGCGTCCGCCTTGCAAATATGAAATACCGAACGTACGGGAGGAAACATGGCTGAGGTAGTGAGCGTAATTGAGACCTTCGTGGCTGCAGACGGCACTCGGTACTCAGCACGAGTCTGTGGCCGGCCCAGCGGTCACATTTGGGAAGGGTGGATAGAGTTCGTCGCCCTCGACGGATCGGATGTGCGCCGTACCCCGCGCGAAACGACGCAGCCGGATCGGGATGCGCTCGTCTACTGGGCGCACGGCCTGTCGGTCACCTATCTCGAAGGCGCGCTGGCGCGCGCGCGCGAACGGCTGAAGATCACGAGGCGCGAGCTGCCGGAACCGTATTTCGACGAGCCCGCACCGGCGGTCGTCACCGAGACGATTCTTGCGGGACCATCGATGGATCGGGCAGTGCTCGACCCATTTTCCGTCGGCGCCAAGGGCGAAGATCTCCTGCGCCGCGAGCTCGGTGCACTGCGGGCCTGGCATCTTCGGAACATCGTCCGCGCGTACGAGCTTGCGGACGAATCGCTCGATCTCGAGGCGCTCAGCGCACCTGAGCTCATCGAGCTGATTGTGAGCGCGGTGCAACCCGCCTGAATCATCAGAAGTCGTATTGAAGCGTCAGTTGAATCGCGCGCGGTTGCGAGACAGCCGTGTACGTGCCGAAGAGACCGCTGAGGATTTGCGCATTTGGCAGCGTTCGCTGTGGAACATTGAACGCGTTGAACATCTCGACCGTGAACCTCACGCCCTGTTTCGCGAACGGGAACCGCTTCTGCAGCGTCGCGTCGAGGTTGAAATATTTTGGGTTATTCGCAAAAGCCGTGATGGCAGATTGCCCAAAGAGCCCGCGCAGCCGGTTGGCGTCTTCGAGAGACAGGTCTCGGACGGAATTCCGTGAGTAGCTGAAGCCGGGGCACGCCACTACGCCGGCGCGCGGCAGACAGAGGCCCTCGTTCACCCAATCCCCTGTGATGCCATCCCCGTTCAGATCGCGGCCGTTCGCCACCACGTCCAGCGGGGCTTCAGAGCGATATTCGACGATGGTTCCCAACTGAACACCAAACGGCAGGTTCACTTCGACGTGTCCTTCTATGCGATGTCGCCGATCCTGATCGTCCGGGCCGAAGCTGAGGGCGGGAAGCGAAGGCGCCTGCAGGCTGCTGACGAAATTGAACGCGTTGTTTTCCGTCTTCGACAGAGTGTACACGAGGCCGCCCTGGAAATCGCGGCTGACCCTCTTCGTCAGATCGACGAGCAGACCCTTATACCGAATCTTTCCGTAGTTCGTGTAGAAGCTCTTGTTGACGAAATTCGGATCGGGCCGCACTGGATTCGCTCCGGTCGATGAAGCGGTACCTGGCAGACCCGCGTTCGTGTTGATGATGCCGATGTGATCTTCGCCGCGGTTGTAAACGAACGCGACGTCCAGTCCGAGGTTCGTCGCGAGCTCGCGCCGATAGCCGATCTGGGAATTCCAATTCCACGGCGTGACGAGCTCAGGATCGATGATCGAAAGGCTGGGCGTCGGGACACTGACCGTGCCGCCAAGAAACGGATCCGGAAACGCGGGGTTGTCGATCTGGATACCGATCACCTTGGGCGGCGTAAAGCGCGCGTTGCCGATGATGTTGAGAATGACCTGGTCGTAATAGATCCCCGTTCCCCCGTAAAACACCTGTCGCGTGTCGCCGTTGGGCGACCACGCAAACCCGACCCGCGGTGACACGTTGTTCTTGTCGCCGCTGATTCCCGGACCTGGATGGCCGATCACGTTGACGAGCGCGAGCGTTTTTGCGGATTCATAGTCATATCGAATACCGAGATTGACCGTCACATTGCCCGTGGGTCGCCAGTCGTCCTGAAAGAAAGCACCGTACAGCTCGTCCGGCCGCTTCAGACGGCTGTCGCCCTGATTGCGCGTGAACCGGGACGGGCGTCCGGCGATGAAGTCGGCGACGTTCGAGAACGTATACGTGCCGCGGAAATTCGAATCGAAGTAGCTGTCCGACCGGAGCAGCTTCAATTGCGCCCCCATCTTGAGCACGTGCTCGCCCGTCCGCGTGCGCGGCAGGTTCCATGTCAGGTTGTCGTTGATGGCGACGACGTGATTATCGACAGGGTTGAAGTTGGTGGTGGATCCCAGCGTAAAGGCACCGGAGACCGACAGGGTCGGAAACGTCGTGTAGGTTGCGTTGATCTCTTCGTGATGGTTGCCGTACTGAACGTACGCTTCGTTCAGTCTGTTCGCGCCGACAATCCATTTGTGATTCAGGTTCACGTAATTCGTGCGCAGATAGCTCCGGCTGCCGTTGTAGTCGTAAATGGTGCCGCTCTGCCCCGAGGGTTGGTCGTTGGAGTCGAGCAGGTACCGCGCCGTCATGTACTGAGTTGCGCTTCGTTGATAATCGAGCCGTCCTGTTGCCTTGTGCACGTCGACGAACTCAGGCCGGACATAGCGCTGACGGCCACCTGTGCCGAATAAACCGATGTCGATGGCATTCGCGTTCAGAAACTGCCGCATGGCGGGCGAGAAGGCATCCGTCGCGGCGGGGTAGGTGCCTGTCGTCACCGATGCGGTATCGCGATCTTCCCGTTCGTACGTCGCAAAGTAGTGAAGTTTGTCCCGCTTGAGCGGCCCGCCGACCGTCGCGCCGTACTGGAGCCGCTGGAACGGATCTGCCGGCTGCGTTCGATCGGCGTATGGGCTTCGCGATCGAAGCGATTGATCCTGGAAGAGAAATAGGCTGCTGCCGTGCACGTCGTTGGTTCCCGAGCGTGTGATGACGTTGACAATGCCGCCGGAGGCCTGGCCGTACTCGGCCTTGAAGCCGTTGACGAGAACCTGAATCTCCTGAATGGAGTCGAGTGCGGGACTTTGATGTGCGAATCCCGATATCTCGTCGCTGTTGTCGACGCCGTCGATGTGCCACGTATTGGAGCGTCCGCGCGACCCGGCAAACCCATATGAGCTGTTGTTGGCCGCGGCGCCCGGCACGAGCCGGAGGACCGCGGTGTAATCGCGACCCGCGAGCGGCAACAGATCGATCTGATCACGTCGAAGTGTTTCCTGCACGGCGGAGGTCGTCGTCTCGACAACTGGTATGTCGGCGACAACGGTGAGCGCTTCGGTGACGCACGCGACGGTCATCGTGAAATTGACGACCGCCTCCGCGCCGACCGTGAGCGTGACGCCGCGGCGAATCTGCGGGGCGAACCCTTGCAGTTCCGCCGTGAGCGCGTATACGCCAGGCGGGATCGCCGCAATGCGGTAACGGCCCTCCGCGTCTGTCACTCCGGTTCGCACGAACCCGGTCTCGACATTCCGTGCAGTGACTGTGACGCCCGGCACCGCTCCCTTCTGCGCATCGTCGACGCTGCCGATCAGGGTTGCGGTTTCCTGCTGCGCGCCAGCGGCGCTCGCGCAGAGGAGGACGAGCACACTGAGCGCCAATTCCTTGAAACCACTTGTCATTGAATATTTACCTCGCGACACCGATGACGAAGCCACCGCGTCGCAGAGGCACAGAGAAAGAATGTTTTTGGGGATCTCGTACAGATCTTTCTCTGTGTCTCGGTGACTCTGTGGCCCGTACGTGATACCACGAAAACACGAAAGATCCACGAAAACACGAAATCTAATGTGATTGTCTTTTTCGTGATTTCGTGATTTCGTGATTTCGTGGTGATGCTCTTAGCGGTACCCGGACGTTGTCGTTGGATTCACGTTGAGCGTCGGCGTTTTCTTGTGCCACCCCGCGCGATCCTGATAGGCCTTCACGAGCGCGAGTATGCCGGCCTCGTTGTACAGCCGGCCCATGAAGGTGATGCTCGTGGGTGTGCCCGCCTTCGTGAACCCGTTCGGGACTGAGACCGCGGGAATGCCGCACACGTTTGCCGCGCTGAAGTGATCGCGCGTGATGCTTGGAGGCTGCGGCGGTGTGCCGGCCGGCGGCGTTTCGACACCGGCTGCAGTTGGTGCGGCTGCATCCCCGCGGCCTTGCCCGGGCGAAGTGGACGGGCCGCCGCCCGCGCGCACGCCACCACCCGTGGCCGGCACGAGGTAGACGTCGAATTTCGAGATCGCGTCGTTCAACTGTTTCATCACCATCGTGCGAATGCGTTGCGCCTGCAGGTACTCCACGGCAGGCGTGAGCCGCGACGACCTGAACCCGTTGCTGCGCTGCTTGTTCGTCATTCTCCCGAGACGCCCGCTGCGCAGCGATTGATCGAACGCGGCGCCCGACTCGGCGCCGAGAATCCCCTGCAGCACGTTGAGCGGCATCTTCGGCAGCTCGAACGGCTCCGGTGTGATGCCGATTGATTTGAGCTCCGCAAACACCGCATCCTCGTTCGCCTTCCATTCCGGATCGCGCTTTTCGCTGAACCCCGCGGCGAGGTAGCCGACACGGAGCTTGCGCACGTCGGTCAGCGCGTCGAAATTGAACGGCAGATCGATCACGCTGAAATCGTTCTCGTCGGGTCGAGCGATCGTGTGAAACACGAGCGCGCAGTCTTCGGCATACCGGCACATCGGCCCCAACCGGTCCTGCGTCCACGACAACGTCATCGCGCCGTAGCGGCTCACGCGGCCGAACGTCGGTCTCAACCCGGTGACGCCGTTGACCGTCGAGGGACTCAGGATCGATCCACTCGTCTCCGTTCCAATCGCAAACCCCACGCAGCCTGCGGCCGTTGCGGATCCTGGACCGGCGGAGGATCCACTCGACCCTTGCTTGGCGTTCCACGGGTTGTTCGTGCGGCCGCCGAACCACTGATCGCCCGCCGCGAGCTCACCGGTCGCGAGCTTGGCGAGAAGCACCGCGCCAGCCTCGCGAAGAAGCTTCACGACAGTCGCCTCGGTGTCGAGCTGCTGATCCTGAAACGCACCCGATCCCCAGGTGGTCTTGTACCCCGGCACCGAGATGATGTCCTTACAGCCCCACGGAATGCCGTGCAGCGCTCCGCGATACTTTCCGGCGGCAATCTCCTGATCCGCCTGGGCCGCCTGCTTCAACGCGAGATCGTCGGTGAACGTCACGACGAAATTGAGCAGCGGGTGGTAGCGGTGCAGCCGCTCCAGGTACATCTTCGTCAGCTCGGTCGATGTAACCTGCCGCGTCCGAATCAGCTCCGCGAGGTGAGTGACGGGCCAGAACGCCGCCTCCTCGAGAGTGGCTGGCCGCCTGATCACCGGCGGCTTGCTCACGCGAATCGGCCTTGGCGTTCGATCCAGCTTCGTGCCCGGAACGAGCGGGCTGTAGTACATCGGCGGCGCGACGGTGTCGTCGATGTGAATCTTTCGCAGCTCGTCGTAGCGATTGGGATTCAGGTTGTTGAGGAGCTGCTTTTTCTCCTCTTCATTGAAATCGAGTCCCGAGAGGGCGAGCGCGTCGTTGAGCATCGCCAGCGAGACTTTTGGCGTGCCTTGTTCCTGCATCCGCGCCCACAGCACGCCGGGCAGCAGCGTTGTGGTGACGCCGGCGGCGGAACACGCGGCGAGGAAACGTCGGCGGGTTTGCATCGCTGTCATAGCTAAGTGCTGCCTTTCATAATTACGGTGCCGCACCGAGGGCGGCGAGGCGCCCCGATGGCAAGGCGCGACGACCGAGAATATTGGGCATATTTGAGGGAGGAGCAACGCAGCCAGCGGGGATGCATCGCCGGCCGAATGCCACCGTAATTATGAAAGTCAGCACTAAGTGACCTGCGGAGATTAGTTTCCAGTTTCCAGTTGCCAGTTCAAAGTTGAGTTCTTTAGTTCTCAGTGAACGACCAGTAACTGAAAACTAAACTTTGAACTGGCAACTGGCAACTGGAAACTTGTGAGCTTCAGTGTCCGCTCACGCGGTAGCGGCGGACACGCCATTTTTCAGCAAATCCTCCATCGCCGTAACAAAGGTGTCGATCTCTTCGAGCGTGGTGTACACGTTTGGCGTGATGCGCAAGCCCTGGTAATCGTCGCGAACGATCGCATTGGCGATGATGCGGTACTTGTTCCACAGGAACTTCGACGCGTCTGCCGCCTTGATTCCCTCGATGCCGACGTTTGCCAGCCCGTAGGTGTGTTCGAGATCCGAATGAATCTTGATCCGCGGGTTCTTCTTCAGCTGATTCACCCATCGCATCGTCAGGAACCGCAACCTCGCGGCCTTACGCTCCACGCCGATCGCCTGATGAAACGCGAGCGCTTCGTTGATGGCCGCGTACGGCGCCGCCGAGATCGTGCCCACCTCTTCGAACTTCCTGATGTCGTTCGAGCGGCGTGCGGGCGCGGCCTGGAGCGGCCACGTGGGCGCAATCCGCTCGCGCCGGACGTAGAGGAAGCCCGTGTTGTGTGGCGCAAGCAGCCACTTGTGAAGGCTCGTGCCGTAGTAGTCCATCTCGAGATCGCGCAGCTTGAAAGGGAAGTGCGCCGCCGCATGCGCGCCGTCGACGATCGTCAGGAGGCCGCGCTGCCGCGCCAGGCGTGCAAGGCGCTGCACCGGAAAAAGCTGCCCCGTCAGATTCGTGATATGGCAAAAGTGGAGCACCTTCGTCTGCGGGGTGATCGCCTTGTCAAACCGCTGATAGAGATCGTCCTGGGTAGTGGGCACCGGGAAGTTGATCTGCGTCACTTTGATCTTCTCGCGGCGCATTCGCTGATCCCACGTCGTCAGCATCCGGCCGTAATCCTGCTCGGTCGTGAGCACCTCGTCGCCCGCCTTGAGATCGATGCCGTTCTGCGCGATTTGGAGCGCCTCGCTCGAGTTGCGCGTGACGGCGATCTCTTCCATGTCGCAGCCGAATTCCGCGGCGAGCCGGCGACGCGCCGTTTCCCGGTTCTGTTCCAGCAATCCGCGGTGATAGACCGGCGCCTGATTCGAAAAATCCAGGTACCGCTTGAGCGCCTCGTGGACGACCCGCGGGCTTGGGCAACTGTTGCCGTTGTTGAGATTGATCAGCGTCCGATCGAGCGTGAAGGCCTGCTGGATCTCGCGCCAGTAGAATTCGTCCTGCGCCACGTCATCTGCCGAACGGCCCGCCACCTGCGCGGAGGCGGCGAGGACCTCTTCGATTCCATAGGTTTTCGCTGCGTACGCAGCGGCGCCGACAGTCCCGGTGATGCGAAGAAACGCGCGACGGCTTACCATAAAGATCCTCTCGGGAATAGCGGGCCATACCCCGCGCCCGCGAGGCGGCCCTGACCAGCCTTCGCCAAGGCTACGGCGGTCCGCCATAGCTTTAGCGACGGCGGAAGGGCCGCCACTACGTATGCACACCGTAGTGGCGGGGCTTTAGCCCCGCCGATCGGCGAAGGATATCAAATTGCCGTCATTATCGACCTTTCATCCACTCGTCAGTCGCTGGTTTCGCGAAACCCTGGGCGTGCCAACGGCGGCACAGCAAAAGGGCTGGGCCGCCATCCGCGAGCGGCGCCACACGCTCATTGCGGCGCCAACAGGCTCGGGGAAAACACTCGCGGCGTTTTTGACCGCAATTGACGATCTCGTCACCGAAGGCGTGTCGACGACGCTGCCGGACGAAGTGCGCGTGGTCTATGTGTCACCGCTCAAGGCGCTGAGCGCCGACATCCACAAGAACCTTGCTGAGCCGCGCCGCGGCATTCGACATCTGGCCGAAGAGAATGGCACCTCGGTTCCACGGATTACAGCGGCGGTCAGGACGGGCGATACACCACAGAGCGAACGCGCCGCGATGCTTCGCACGCCGCCGCATATTCTGGTGACGACGCCTGAATCGCTTTACCTGCTTCTGACTGCGGAGCGGAGCCGCAGCATGCTCCGCACCACCCGCACCGTCATCGTCGATGAAATTCACGCGGTGATTGGCACACGTCGC
>DASPWV010000111.1:0-3873 GCA_035637635.1 Vicinamibacterales bacterium
CCCGCCGTGCTTGCGCCTGTGCAGACGCCGCGAACTGCACGAGTGCGGCACAGCAAAAGGCCATTGCGGCAGCCACACACGTTCGCTTCGTATTTCTTGTCGTCATGTCGTGTTCCTCCGCTGGACCCAACCTCCGCGGGGCCTCCCTCAGGATCGATACGGCCAGTGACTTCGACCTTCTTGCCAACCAGTGCCTTCAGCTTCTCGTCAGACGGTCCCTCAACCTTGTACATCTTGCCGCTCGTCGGGGTGGTGCCGCTCGTGCCGGTTGCGCGGGGAGTGGATCCCGGTTTCATCTGTGTCGACCTCGCCCGCTCTTCCTCTAGTGAGACCCGCTCGCTACTATGAGCTTGCGTGTTTCTCGCCTCCGCTCGAATCCATAGTGATCGAGAGGAGGACGACTGACGGTGGCCTGAACAGCACGGCTGTATTCTCATCAAGGGCCGATCGTGGATGAGGCGTCTCTTCAGTTCGCGGTGATAGGGTGGCTGGAGTTCTGAAGGTGTCGATGGGTACGAAGCGTGCGGAATTTCGCTTCTACGCCGAGCTGAATGACTTCCTGCCGCGACGCCAACGCTTCGTGACCGTGGTGCGCCTCTTTGAAGGAGAGGCCTCGGTGAAGGACCTGATCGAAGCGGCGGGTGTTCCACATACCGAAGTTGATCTGGTTATCGCCAACAGCGAATCCGTGGACTTCACGTATCGGGTCCGCGACGGTGATCGAATCGCGGTCTACCCGGTGTTCGAGGCGCTCGACATCGGACCGATCGCGAACGCACGGCCTGTGCCGCTGCGCGAGCCACGTTTCTTTGCGGATGTGCATCTCGGTCGACTCGCTCGCCACCTGCGCCTCCTCGGTTTCGATACCGCGTACGAACGCGAGTGTGATGACACGGATCTTGCCGCGACAGCCGCTGCCGAGGGTCGGATCATCCTGACGCGCGACGTCGGATTACTCAAACGCAACCTGGTGACGCACGGTCTGTTCGTGCGGGCGCACCAGCCACGAGCGCAACTCCTCGAGGTTGCGCGCCGGCTGCAGCTCGTCTCACGTTTCAAACCATTCACGCGATGTTTGGCATGCAACGGCGCATTGACGCCAGTGTCCAAGGAAGAAGTTGCGGCGCAGGTTCCCGAACGTGCCTGGCAATCCCACGAGCAGTTCGTGCGTTGTACGCGGTGTGCGCGCGTCTACTGGGCAGGAACGCATCATGAGCGGCTTCGCCGGCTCGTGAAGGAAATTCAAATAGCGGCAGGCAATTCAAGGTGAAGTGATCGAACGGTGGACACCTGACTTGCAGCGGTCCTGATGCGATGTCGCGCCCGTCAACTGCTGGTCGAACTCTCCGTGATGTCGCTCGAAATGGTGATGGGAATGCAGCCGCGAACACTCGTCGCCGCAGGACACTTCTGCTCGTGGGTCGCAATCGCGCGTTCCGCGGCCTCGCGGGTCCCCGGTGGAACCGTGAGCGTGTAGTGCACGCGAATACCGGTGATGCGGAGAACCCGATCGGCGGCCCCCACGTCCGCCTCGACGCTTGCACTCAGCCGGTCGGAGCCGGCAGGAATGTGACGCGCTTCCAGCGCGCCTGCAAGAGTGCCGAGCAGTCAACCGCCAACCGCAGCGATGATGCAGCCGAGCGTCGAGAGTATTTCCTCATCAGGCTCGGCACCATAGAACTGCTTGATCGCGCCGTAGACACCAAACAAACCGGATCGGCTCGCGAAATGGCTCGATCGTGGCGTACCGAATCGGACCCTTGACCCGTTCGATGCATGCGCGGCTGGTGTAGACATGATCGGCCATGCGCAGCGCTCCGGCGATCACACCTGTTGAGCGATCTCGCGTCGGCCTTCACGCTCGGAGTGGTCGGCCCGGCGCCGTCGTGCGATCGAGGGCGCGACCTCCGTTGAAGCGCTCTGTCGTTTCCGCTGCACCGGATGCGCGGAGCTCGCGCTCGGCTGCGAGCCAGTCGTCGCAATCGTGGCCGTGTTCTCTCCCGCGTTGCTCGTACAGTTCGTACGCGCGGCGCTCCACATCTTCGCGACCAAGATTCGTTCGTTCAGTATCGCTCGACATTATTGTTCTCCTTTTCCTCACTCGCCGCCCCAAAACAAGAGTGTGTCGGCCCTCATGCGCTCGTTTACGCCGAGCGTCTGGCATCTCCTCGTCGGCGCGGCGACGCGCGCAATGGTTCGGCGCGTTGGGCTGCGAGCACGCCGTTGATCGCCGCGGTCAACTTGGCTCCATCGGAAGGCATCAGCGTCAGCACCAAGACTCCAGGGTCAGTGGCCAGCGCGACATCGTCGGCCGACGGATCTGGCGTGGTCAGCACGATTGGAATACGCTTCGTGTGCGGGTCGGCTTTCATCGCTCGGCACAACGAAAGACAATCGTTTCGCGTCTGCGAATCGAATCCCGCAACGATGATTTTGGGCTGAATCGTGGTGACGGCGTCGAGCGCTTGTCGGGCGTCCCGAGCTTCAATGACTTTCAAACCCGCGAGGCGCAGCGCTTCACTGCAGGCGGCACGAAAGCTGTCGCGCCCCTCCACGAGAAGTGCAGTCGCTGGCACCGGACGGTTCATGGAGTTCCCCGTGAGACGGTGCGGCCATCAAGTGTAGCGCGGTCGTGCGATGACAACGAGACATTCTGTGTGACGCTAGCCCATCCGCGGCTGAAGTGACAGAAGCCAAGTGGGCCGCGCCTCCGCGTTGGCGGCGACGCGATCCGCGTGAACAAAATCGTACGCAGACCATTGCCAGAAAACGCAGTGCAAGGATGCAGACGCGCGAATGGGGCTGGTCGAGGTGTAACGTCCCCCAAGGAGTGTGCGCCGCCTCACCAGCTTGCAACCGCGCTCGATATCGATCCAGTCTGCGGTAGTCGATGCCTATCCTGGTTGCCACCGATCGTGACGTGGTCGTCATTGACGTCGAGCGCGGTACATCAGCGCCAGCGCAGGGAGTGGGCGACCGCCCGACGTGCTTGGCGGCGGATCCGATAGTTCACGGGCGTGCGTGGTGTGGCACTCACCGGAGCGGCGTGTTCAGAAGCGATGATGGCGGACAGTCGTGGCAATCGGTCGGTCTCACAGGCCGGCTGATCATGTCCATCACCGCCAGCCCCGCGGAGCGGGACGTCGTCTGGGTGGGCACGGAACCGAGCGAGGTGTGGTGTTCTCGCGATGCCGGGCGTTCCTGGGACCAAACCAGCAGACTCGAAATGCTGTCATCGTCATCGGGATGGTCCTTCCCGCCGAAACCCGAGACTCACCATGTTCGGTGGATCGCCTGCCATCCGCTCGAACCGGGTCGACTCTGGGTCGCGATCGAGGCCGGTGCGCTGGTGTCCACGATCGACGGCGGCCGCACGTGGCGCGACCGCGTTCCGCGTGGCCCGTGGGACACCCACGAGCTCGCCATCCATCGCAAGGCCCCTGACACGCTCCGCGTCTCGGCCGGAGACGGCTATTTCGAAAGTGACGACGCCGGTGCTTCGTGGCGCTCCCCGTGCGTGGGTCTCGACGTTGGCTATTTGCGTAGCGTGGCGATCGATCCGGAGCAACCAGATGTCGTCGTAGTGTCGGCTTCGTCCGGACCGCACTCCGCGTACGTCGCTGGCCGATCGGATGGACGCCTGTATCGCCGTATCGCTCGCGAGCGATGGGAGCGCGTACGCGATGGCTGGCCGGACGCACCCAGCACCGTTGCTCCTCTGCTCTGCGCCGGCACGAAAGCGGGAGAACTCTGGGCCGCGGACGAGCGAGGCGTACACCGCTCGGATGACGGCGGGAACAGTTGGCGCCGCGTCGCCGGCTACAACGTGCCGCCGCAGCACCTGCGCGGCCTTGCCGGGTGCATTGATGAGGC
>DASPWV010000112.1:0-4880 GCA_035637635.1 Vicinamibacterales bacterium
CGGCTGGATCAACCCGTCGTTGCGGGTACGTAGCGCGGGACTTTAGTCCCGCGATCTGTCAGGAAAGGTCTTTCATGTCGACCAAAGGCACACATATTCCAGACTGGCTGCAGGTGCCGTTTGCCGGGATCACGCCGGCACCCACGCAACACAAAGGACAGGATCTGTTTCCGACCGGCAACTGGCGATCGATTCGACCCGTGTATCGCGACAAGATGCCGCCGTGCAACAACGCCTGCGGCACGAACGAAAAGATTCAGGGCTATCTCGATCTGGTCAAGCGCGGCAAATACCTCGATGCGTACGCGCTGATCAAAGAGGACATGCCGTTTCCCTCGATCACAGGTCGCGTGTGTTATCACCCGTGCGAGCAGGCGTGCAATCGCGGCGCGCACGACGAAGCCATCTCCATTCGAGCGGTCGAGCGGTTTCTCGGAGATCTCGGCCAGGCGCTGGCGAAAGATGTCGTCAAAGCGGGCCCTTCAACCGGCAAAAGGGTGGCGGTCGTGGGTTCCGGCCCCGCGGGACACAGCGCCGCGTATCAGCTTGCGCGGCTCGGTCACGACGTCACCATTTTTGAAAAATCGCCAAGGGCCGGCGGTCTCAATCGCGGTGGCATTCCGGATTGGGTGTTGCCGCAGGACGTCCTCGACAGAGAGGTCGAACGTCTCGAAGAGCTCGGCGTGACGATCAAGACGAACACCGAAGTTGGCAAGGATGTGAGCTGGACGGATCTGACTGCCAACTACGATGCCTGCGTGCTTGCCGTCGGTCTGACGGAGCCGAACAGCGCGCGAGCGGAGGGCGAAGACAAAGACGGCGTGCACTTCGGCTTACCCTTTCTTCGCGACATCGGCATGGGCACGTCGAACGTGACGCTCGGTCCGCGCGTCGCCGTCATCGGCGGCGGCAACACCGCCATTGACTGCGCGCGGGAGGCGTTCCGGCAGGGCGCGCAGGAAGTGACGATGATTACCGTCGAGGGGAACACGAGCGAGATGCCGTGCGTGCCCGAAGATTTGCACGACATGCTCGAAGAGGGCGTCGAGCTGATGCACGGCGTCGCGATGACGGCGGTGCGCGGCAATGGCAAGGTAGAAGCGCTCGAGCTCCATCCGGCGCGGTTTACCGGCGCCATCAATGCGTCGCCGATTGCCATCGATCGTAAAGCGCCAGCCGTCAATTTCCCCGTCGATCAGGTGATCATCGCCGTCGGCCAGCACGCGTCGCTGGCATGGCTCCCCGCGGAATTCAAGAACGAGCGCGGCACGATCGCGGTGGATGGCTTCGGGCGGCTCGGCAACACGAACGTGTTTGCCGCTGGCGATATCGTTCAGATTGGTTCGGGGCAGCCGCTGATGGTCGTGAACGCGGTCGGCGACGGCAAGCGCGTCGCCTTCAACATCAACCGTGTGCTGCGCGGAGAGCCGTTGCAGGCGCGCAGCATCGCGCTCGATGTGATCACCGATCTGTCGCGCATGAACATGACGTACTTTCCGCACTTCCCACGCGTCAAGCAGGACCTGCTCGAGCCGGCAAGCCGCCGTCGTACGCAGGACGAGGTAATCCAGGCGTACTCGGAAGAAGAAGCGGTCGCCGAAGCCAACCGTTGCTTCAGTTGCGGGACCTGCAACGCGTGCGACAACTGTTATCTCGTCTGTCCGGAGCCGTGCATTGTGCGGCCCGAGCGATCCAACGGCGTGTACAAGATCCTGGTGGACTACTGTAAGGGCTGCCGCGTGTGCATCGAAGAGTGCCCGACCGGCTGCCTCGAGGGCGTGCCTGAGCTCGACTTCGACACCGGCGTCGTGCGCATGGATACAGCCTTTGCGATTACGCAGGGTCTGCACGGGCGACAAGCGGCGGAGTTGCGTGCGGTGCCGAATCTGCCGTCGAAAGACATCGAGAACTGGCGCTAGCGAGGAGCAACGTCATGGCAACCGCGACAGTACCCGGAAAAAAGAAAGCAGTGCGTATCAACGGTTGTGTGGCTGCCGCCCAGGCCGCGAAGTACGCCGACGTCGATGTCATCACGGCGTATCCGATACGGCCTTACACCGCGACGATGATGGCGCTTGCGCAGATGGTCGCCAACGGCGAACTGGACGCGGAGTACATCGTTGCTGACAGCGAGCACTCGCAGTTGAGCATCGCGCATGGCGCCTCGTCGAGCGGCGCGCGTGTGTTTACCGGCAGCTCCGGTGTGGGCGTGCAGTTCGCGTACGAGCTGTACTCGCCAATTTCGGGCAGCCGCATGCCGGTGCAGATGATGATTGCGGACCGGACGCTCGACCCGCCGGGCGACTTCGGGTCCGAGCACACCGACGCGCTCTCGACGCGCGACATGGGTTGGCTGATGGGCTGGTCGTGCGACGCGCAGGAAGCATTCGACAACCACTTGATGGCCTATCGCATCGGCGAGGATCCGCGCGTGCTCCTCCCGCAGATGGTGTGTCAGGACGGTTTTTTCGTTTCTCACATCACGACCGATTGCGAGCTTCCGGATGCCGGCCAGGTCAACGAATTCCTGCCGCCGTACAAACATCCATACCCGCTCGATCCGCGCCACCCGGTCTCACATGGGCCGCAGATCATGCCGGAGCAGGGGCCTCCGCTGCAGCTCGAACGCGCCCGCGCGATGGAAGGCGCCGTGCCCGTCATCGAGCAGGCACACGACGAGTTCGCGCGGATCTTCGGACGGCGCTACGAACCGTGGGTCGAAGAGTTCATGACGGACGACGCGGACGTCGTGTTTTTCCTGCAGGGCGGCCATGCCGTGACCGCGCGGCACGCGATTCGACACATGCGCCAGCGCGGCGCGAAAGTCGGCATGGTGCGGCTGCGCACGATCCGGCCCTATCCCACGGATCGCGTGATGAACGTGCTCAGCAAATTCAAGGTTGTTGGCGTCGTCGAGACCAATATGGGCCTCGGCAGCGTCTCCAGCGGCGGGTCGCTCTACGCGGAAGTGTGCGGGGCGCTGTATGACAGCGACAAACGGCCGCTCGTCGTGTCGTTCATGGCCGGACTCGGCGGTGAGGCCATCGTGCTGAAAGAGTTCTACTGGATGACGGGGAAGATGCTCGACGCGCAGAAGCGCGGCGCGAGTGAAAAGCGCACACACTGGGTGGGGTTTGAGGAGTAGTGTCAGGTATCAGGTGTCAGGTATCAGGTGTCAGGTATCAGGTATCAGGTGTCAGTATCAGGTATCAGGTTAAGGTAACAGGGATCAGGTACTAGGACTCGCGGTTCAGGGTTTCACGGATTCAATCCGCGTAATACCTAATACCTGATACCTGATACCTGAAACGTGACAGTGGAGGCGAGATGCCCGCGACGATTGAAATCGACCGTCAGATGCTGCCGATGCTCGGGAGCGCGAATCAGGGAGCGCGTTTTTACAACCCTGATGTGCCGGAGACGGAGCCGTTCGTTCCTGGACACCGGACCTGCGCGGGGTGTGGTCCCTCCATCCAGTACCGGCTGACGAGCAAAGCATCAGGCGACAACACCATTCTCGTCGGGCCGACGGGGTGCATGTACGTCGCGAACAGCTCGTATCTGTGCACGCCGTACAACGTGCCGTGGGCGCATACGCAAATCGGGAGCGCCGGGAGCTTCACCGCCGGTGTGGCCGCCGCGTACGAAGCGATGATCCGCAAGGGCAAATGGAAGGGTCCCTATCCGAACATCATTTGCGAGGCGGGCGATGGGAGCGCTTCGGACATCGGCCTGGCGTCGATTTCCGGCGCGCTCTATCGCGATCACGATTGCCTGATCATCTGCTACGACAACGAGCAGTACGCGAATACGGGCATTCAGGCGTCGTCGCGAACGCCGTACGGCGGGATGACGACCTTTTCGCCGCCGGGACCGAAGATTCCGGAAGCGAAAAAGCTGTTTCCAAAGGACCTCGCACGCATGATGGCGGCGGGGCATCCACACTGCTATGTCGCCACCGCCAGCGTGGGCTATCCGATCGATCTGATGAACAAGGTCCGGAAGGGTCTCAACCATCGCGGCGCCGCGTTTCTCATGATCTACACGCCGTGCCAGAAAGGGTTCGTGTACGAGACGCCGCGCTCGATCGATCTCGGACGTCTCGTGGTCGAGTGCGGCCTGTATCCGATCTGGGAGTGGAATCCGGAAAGCCGCTCCTACGATTACACCTTCCGTCCCGACGTCATGCGGCCGGTGTCGGAATACCTGAAGCTGCAAGGACGATTCGGCCACTTGCATGCCGAGCACATTGCGACGTTGCAGCGGTTTGCGAACCAGCAGTGGGCGATGATGAACATCGAGGTGCCTGCGGCGCTCGTCCGCGCGGCCGACGCAAGCGCGCACGTGGACATGGCGGCCGCGGAAGAAGCGGCGGCTATCGCGCATACGGTGTAGATCGATGGCTGACACTCCACAAGCTGCGCCGCCTGCCGCGCAGGAAAGCTACATCGTCGCCGAGGGCAAGAAGCGCGGCTCGACTCGGGACGTCCGCGTCGAAGCGGTGCCGGACCGCTACTACACCGTCGTCCGCGTGCACGCCGGTGACGCGTTGCTGACGGACAACTGGCACACGAACGAAGTGCTCGAACACACCCGGCACAACTTCGAAGGCCGCACGTTTGCCATGCGGACGCTGGAGGCGTGGGGCGCGAGCATCGAAACCGACGATCGCGCGTCCTTCACCGCCGGCGGCCGTGTCTGGGTGCTGGATCTGCAGCCAGCCGCGGGCAAAAAGATCGAGAGACGGTGAATCGATGCGCGGCGTCAGTTGTCAGTTCCCGGTTTCCAGTTCAAAGTTCAGTTGTCAGTTTTCAAAGTTGTGAAGTGGCCTCAGAGTTTTCGGGCTGAGAATCTCGCAACTGAAAACTAAACTTTGAACT
>DASPWV010000113.1:0-3970 GCA_035637635.1 Vicinamibacterales bacterium
CGAGCCGAAGGTGGCGTGATGATGGGGACTCTCGCGAACCTTGTGCGCCGAATCAGGCTTCAGCATCGCAGTGACACGGGCAGTGACCAGACCGAAGGCTCAGCGGTCGGCGAAGTGGAGTTTCGGATTCCGAACCTTGTCTGCGAAGGGTGCGCCGAGAAAATCGACGGCGTGCTCCGCCCGATGGCCGGTGTCCGAGAAATCCGTGCAAACGTGCCGCAGAAGCGCATTCACGTGCGTTACGAGCCCACGAAGGTCCAGCCTGAACAGCTCAAAGACGCGGTGAATCAAGCCGGGTTTCAGGCTGTGGACGCCTGAGACGCGGCGCCGCAAGGGTGCGGCAGGCCACTTGACCCTCAAGTCCGCTTGAGGGTGTGTACTGGATGGATATGGCAGGTCTGCTGATCGGGGACGTGGCGGAGCGCACCGGACTCTCGGCACCGACGATCCGGTACTACGAAAGCATCCGACTTTTGGCGCCCCCACCTCGTTCCGCGACCGGGTATCGTCGCTACACGGAGACGACTGTCGAAGAACTGCGCTTTATCAAGAAGGCGCAGTCGCTCGGCTTTTCGCTGGAAGAAATCGGCGAAATTCTGAAGTTGAGCCGTGCCGGCGACACGCCTTGTTCACACGTGTTGGATCTCTCCCGCCGTCACTTGCGCGCCGTTGAGGAACGGATTCAGCAGCTCACGCGTTTTCGCAATCAACTCGCCGGAGAGATCGCCAAGTGGGACGGCGAGCAGGAGCCCACCTGTCGCGGACTCTGTCAGATTATCGCGAGCGCGGAGGAAGGAGAACCCGCGACAATCGAGCTGCACATTGGGGTACGTCAAAAAGATAAGGCGCGCAAACAGCGTCGCTGACGGAGAACGCACATGTCCCGAATACATCGGCACGGCCTTTCGATCGGAGCCCTGATCGTGGTGGCGCTCGCGCTCTCGGTCTCGATCGCATGCCGGCGCGAACCGCCGGCTACGGGGCAGACGGGTGTCGAGAAACCCGTTGCGATGCGAACCGTCGCGGTTCCCGTAGACGGGATGATCTGCCAGGTCTGCGCCGGCACCGTCAAATCAGCGTTGAAGAAGGTCCCGGGCGTTCAGAACGCTGAAATCAGTCTCGAGAACCGGAACGCGATCATCAGCTACGACGCAGGGCGAGTCACCCCTGACCAGTTGACACGCGCAATCAAGGACGCGGGATACAAAACTGGCACGCCGACCGTAACCCAGTCACCATGATGGAAGACTTCCTCCAGCGGTTCGCCGCGTCTCTACCGGACGCCAGCGGACCAGCGCTCCTTATAGCGATCGCCGCCGGTATCCTTGCAAGCGCCGTGTGTCCCTGCACTGTGCCGGTTGGAATCGGCGTCGCAACTGCCGCCGGCGGGACGGAGGTTCAGGACCGCCGCAGCGGAGTATTTATCGCGCTCGCATTTTTTGTGGGAATCGTGATCAACCTGACCGTTTTGGGTGTTCTAGCAGGTCGACTCGGGGCGTTCCTGACGGAATCGTTCGGTCGGTATTGGGCGCTCATCATGGCCGCGTTTTCATTGGTCGCTGCCATAGCTGCGTTTTGGGGACCTCGCCTGAAGGTGCAGCGACTCGCCGACCTGCGGCGACCCGGCATTACCGGTGCGTTCGCCTACGGATTCATTTTCAGCCTCGGAACATCCGCCGCCCCGCTTCTCCTGCTCCTGACCGTGGCTGCGGCACAAGCGCACACACAATACGGCCTGCTGCTCGCATTCGCATTCGGCATCGGCCGCGGCTTGCCGTTTTTGATCGTTGGCTTGTCCGCGGGACTGTTGATGCGATTTGCAGCGCTGTCGCGCTGGCGTCGTCCCCTACAGGTTGTGAGTGGGTGTGCGCTTTTGCTGGTTGCCGGCTACTACGCGCGAGCCTTTACAACGCTGCTCTGACGAGCCTGGCCGCTCGATACCCGAAATCACTTCGATCCTTAAAACTCGCGCTTGACTCTGGAGTGCACTCCAGGGTGCATAGTGAAGTGATGGAGAATTGCTGCAGCGCTGCGAACAGCGTGATCGCCAGTCCGCACACGGCGTGTTCCCAATGTGGGTCGAAGGGTGCGCCTGTCGACCTGCTCACCGTCAAGGCGCTGCTCACGGAGACTGCGCTTCGGCGTTTGGTGCCTGCATCACTGTCCTTCTGTCGAGAGCCGGTGTGCTCGGTCGTGTACTTCGCCGCCGACGGTCAGGTGTACACCAGCACGGATGTTCGTGTTGCCGTCTGGCAGAAGCAACCAATCGGCGATCGACGAATTTGCTATTGCTTTGATGAGAACGAGGCGTCGATGGTGCGCGAGCTGATCGAGACGGGCTGCTGTGGCGCCGTTCAGCGCGTCCGGGAACATATCAGCGCCGATCGTTGCGCCTGCGAGGTGCGGAACCCACGCGGCACATGCTGCCTGGGCGATCTCATAAAGGCGGTCGCGCGTCTTGAGTCCGGTTGTATCTCTGGGGTCGAGAAGTAAGGCAATGGCGAACGGGTATCGCATCAGTGAAGTCGCACAGAAGGTGGGCGTTACGCCTGACACGATTCGCTACTACGAGCGGCTCGGTGTGCTGCCGCGCCCGCCGCGCACGGCGGGAGGGCTCCGCGCGTACGGTGACGACGTGCTCCCGCGGGTGCGCTTCATTCAACAGGCCCAGGCGCTGGGATTGACGTTGAAGGATGTGAAGGAACTCGTCGCGAATGAAGGTCGGACGGGTCATCAACGGTGCCGTCGCGTGCGTGATCTCCTGAAGACGCGCCTCGCCGACGTCGACGCCCGGATCAGAGAGATGCAGGCATTTCGCCGCACGCTTCGTAGCCATCTGAGCGAGTGCGAACGCGCGTTGGAGCAGGACACACCGGTCTGCCCCGTGATGATCGAGTTGGGAGGTCGCAGTCAATGAAGACCGCTCTCGCTGCCGTAGTGGCAGCCGGTGTCGCATCGGCGTGTTGCATCGGACCGGTAGCATTCGTGCTCCTCGGCGTCGGCGCGTTCGGAGCCACTCTTGCCGCGCTGGAACCGTACCGGCCGGTCTTGCTCGGCGTGACAGTGGTGCTGCTTGGCGGCGCGTTTTACGTCGCGTACCGCCCAACGTCCGACTGCGACGCGTGCTCGCCGGCGTTGCGGAGGCGTACGCGGATCACCGTCTGGATTGCGGCGGCGCTCGCCGTTGCGCTTGTCACATTTCCGTACTACGTTGGATATCTATTCTGAAGGAGGACGTATGCGAAAAGTTGTGGTTTTCGTCGCTGCGATTGCGTTCGGCGCCATCGCGACGGCAACGGCGACACGCGTCGTGGCAAGGCAGGTCAAGCCAGCCGAAGCGACAAAGGTCTGTACGGTGAAGGTGACGGGGATGACCTGCTCGGGCTGTGAAGCGGCCGTCAGGCTCGCGGCGAAACAGATCGATGGTGTGAAGGACGTGAAGGCGAGCTACGCGAAAGGGACAGCGGAGGTCACCTACGATCCCGCGAAGACGGTCCCCGACGCGATCGCCAAGACGATCGCGCAGAAGACTGGCTACAAGACCGAAGTAGTGAAATAACAAGCGGATCGGACCGTGACGGAGGTTCGGAATGGAAGACGCCGTCGATCTGTTGATCCTCGGTTCCGGCTCGACGGCGTTCGCCGCTGCGTTGACGGCGCAGGAACTGAAGAAGACCGCGCTGATGACGGAGGAACGACCCGTCGGCGGCACGTGCGTCAATCGCGGGTGCCTCCCCTCCAAGAACCTCATCGCCGCCGCGAAGCTCCTGTACGATGCACAGCATCCTCGATTCGCCGGCCTGACGCCATGCACGATCGGCCAAGACTTCGCCGCGTTGATTGCGCAAAAGGACGAACTCGTCCACACCTATCGGAATCAGAAATATGAGAGTCTGATTGGCGGCGAAATCCGGCTCGAGACAGGCCACGTCCAGTTCATTGACGCGCACACCGTCGAAGTGGGCGGCAA
>DASPWV010000114.1:0-3954 GCA_035637635.1 Vicinamibacterales bacterium
TGCGATCGCTCGGCTCGCAGGACGCCGCGCGCAGCGTTCCTGACCTTCATCGGCAGTTTCGGCCTGTGCGCACACCTTCGTCGGAGGACATCATGAAAGTTTTCGTCGCCGGCGCGAACGGCGCGTATCGCGCGGTCGATAACGCGAGAAGCCGATTGTCAGGAAGAAAAGATCTTGACCGCGCAAGCGCGGCTGCGCTAGAAGACACCCGGTAGGTCTTCGTACCACCACTCTCCCAGCTTGGCGTCCGCAAGGTTCAGCGCATGACCCGCGGCTGGAGGTTCACCCGCGGCGTCGAATTCAGTCGGCACCCGCGATGGCAAGTACAGGTTGCGTGTGGCTATGGGTGTGTTTCGTGTCTCCACAATCGGCGTCTTGGTGATGGCGCTCCTGGCGCCCAGCCTCGCGACCGCGCAGTATTTCGGCCGCAACAAAGTTGCATACAAGGATTTTGACTTCCGCATCCTGACCACTGAACACTTCGACGTGTATTACTACTCGCGCGAGGAGCGTGCGGCGCGCCTCGCTGCGCAGTTGGCAGAACGCTGGTATACGCGGTTCTCGCAGATCCTTCGGCATCGCATTGCAAGCCGGCAGCCACTGGTCCTCTACGGCAGTCAGGCGGAGTTCGCGCAAACCAACGTCATCTCTGGTCTGGTGTCGGACACGGTCGGCGGCGTCACGGAGTCCGCTCGACGGCGTATCGCGCTGCCGTTTGCGCCGACGATGGTCGAGACCGATCGGGTGCTGGGCCACGAGATCGCGCACGCGTTCCAGTTCGACATCGCGCGGAAACACGGCGGCGCCATGGGGCTCCCGCTCTGGTTCATCGAAGGCATGGCCGAGTATCTCGCCCGCGGCGCGGCGGACGCAGAAGCCGGTTTGTGGCTGCGCGATGCCGTGCTGCATGATCGACTGCCTCGCCACGAGCGCGACGCGGCCTGGCGGCTGTCGCCCTATCAATACGGGCACGCGTTCTGGTCCTACCTCGCGCAGCGATTCGGTGATGATGTTCTCGAAAAAACACTGAAGCCGGGCAAAGGGCGCAGCAAGCTTAATGACCGGATGCGCGATGCCACCGGTCTCGGGCTCGGTGCCTTGTACGAGGATTGGCGTGCCGCCGTTCGAGGAGCCAACCCGCCGTCGGGTGCACATGCTTCTGCGGCGCCGTCGTCGTGGAAGGGTTGTGAGGGAGGTGCCGGCCAGACCGCGCGCGATTGTGATGTCACTCCAGGCGCGTTCGGTCGCGTGCAGCTCAATCCCGCGCTCAGCCCTGACGGTCGGCAGGCGGTCTTTTTCTCCGAACGCGATCGGCTCTCGCTGGATCTGTATCTCGCCAACGTCGAAACACACCGCATCATCCGCAAGCTGGCCACGACCGCGGCAACCGGGCGATTCGATAGCCTTCAGCCCATTCGATCCGCGGGGAGCTGGAGTCCGGACGGCGAGTGGTTTGCGTTTCCCGCGGTCCGGCGCGGCCGCGCCGCGCTCGTGCTGGTCGACATCGCAAACCAGCATCGCGATCGAGAGATTCTGCTGGATCGTCTCGGTCAGGTGCTGTCGCCCACCTGGTCGCCTGACGGCCAGGCGCTTGCGTTTTCGGCGCTGTCCAACGGTTTCAGCGATCTCTACGTTTACGACCTGCGCACGAGCGATCTGCGCCAGCTGACGAACGACGCCTTCGCGGACCTCCACCCCGCGTGGTCGCCAGACGGTCAGACGCTGGCGTTTGCGACTGAACGCTACTCGAGCGACCTCACGTCCCTGCGCTTCGGACGACTGAAGCTTGCGGCGATCGACGTGCAATCCGGACAAGTGCGTCCCGTGCCAGTTGACGTTGCCGCCGAGCAGCTCAATCCCCAGTGGTCGCACGACGGTCGGCAGCTGTATTTCGTCGCGAACCCCGACCAAGTCAGCAACGTGTTCAGGCTCGATTTGGAAACGCGGGCAACACAGCAAATCACCGATGTCGCCACCGGCGTGAGTGGCGTCACGCCCACTAGTCCTGCACTCTCGGTGGCGCGCCGCGCCGACGTCATGGGATTCACCGAGTACAGGAATGGGAGGTACGAGCTCGCGATCGTTCGAGAACCCGCAGCGATTCCGACTGACCAAGTCGGGGATGGCGACGCTCACGTCACCCGCGTGGCCGAGCCTTCACCTAGTGACAGCCTGCTCGCCACGCTGCTGGCTGACAGTCGATCGGGCTTGCCGGATCCTGAGTCGATTGTCGATCGCGAATACACGTCACGCTTGTCGCTCGAACGAATCGGTCAACCGTACGTCGCCTCGGGAGCCGGGCCGTTCGGAACGTTCGTCCGCGGCGGTGGAGCGCTCCTGTTTGGCGACATGCTTGGCGGCCGCCGGCTGTTCGCTGCCACGCAAGTCGGCAACCGTCTCCACGATTTGGCATTCGACGCCCGTTATCTCAATCAGGAGCGACGATGGAACTGGGGCGCCCTTGCGGAACTGCAGCCGACGTTGCGCCGCTACCGGCGCTCGCAGATCGTCCACTACGCGGGTGAGTCGGCGCTCTTCGAAGACGCCGATTACCTGCAGCGAACCGAAATACGCGCGGCCGGTGTCCTCGCGTACCCGTTCAGCCGCGGCCTGCGCATGGAGTTTTCGGGTGGTGTCCGACATGCGGCATATCGTGAGGACCGGCGAACGCGGGTCTCGTCATTGGCGACTGGTCGAGTCCTCGAGAGCGATCGTGTCGAGTCTTCCGGCGGTCCGGCGATGTCGCTTGCCGAGATCGGCACTGCACTCGTCGGCGACGCAGCCGTGTTCGGACCGACCGGTGCGTTGTTCGGGACGCGGTACCGGTTCGAGGTCGCTCCAGCAGTGGGCAGCCTCGGTCACACGCGTGTGCTGATCGACTACCGCAAATACGTGATGCCTGTGAGGCCTTACACGGTGGCGATGCGCGTGCTCCACTCGGGGCGCTACGGGCGCCACGGCGGCGATCCACGACTGCTGTCCAGTTATCTGGGATCGCCTTACCTCGTTCGCGGTCATGGCTGGGACGCACATCGCTGCCAACCCGACGCGACAGGTGCCTGCGGCGACGAGCTGATTGGGAATCGATTGCTCGTGGGGAACATCGAGCTGCGCGTTCCGATCTGGGGAATGCTGTCGCGTCAGATCGAGTACGGTCCGCTGCCCGCCGATGCGTTCATCTTCGCGGACGGTGGAATGATGTGGTTGCCGGCGAACGGCCACCGTCGAACCGTGATTAGTAGCCTCGGCGCGGGTGTACGGCTGTCCGCCGGAGGGTTGCCGGTCGAACTTGCCGCCGTGCGTGCGCTCGATGGCCCCACCCCTCGGTGGCTGTTCGACCTTGGATTCCGCGTCGGCTTTTAAGTCCACAGACCCGATCACCAGTCTGTTCGTGGAACCTCCTCTCGAATCCAATCGTCTACCACGCTGAAAAGCCGGCCGCTCAGATTCCCCCGTCGGCAGTCAGCTTCGTGGGAGGCGTCATGCGGTCACCCGGTCGTTTCGTCAGTCCGTTCCTCACAAAGGACAAACACCCACGCTCGGTACGACACGCTGAGCATGGATTCACGCTGATCGAACTGCTGGTCGTCATCGCGATCATCGCAGTGCTCATAGGGCTGCTGTTGCCTGCGGTGCAGAAAGTGCGCGACGCGGCGGCACGTTCCAAATGTGCAAACAATCTCCATCAGCTCGGTCTTGCGATTCAGGATTACTACAACACCTTTCACGCCGTTCCCGAAAGCCTGAACCAGCTCCTCGGCGAACGCCGTGTGCCGCTCGCGAGAGATGGCTTTGTCTTCAGCGCATTCCCGCACAGAGATCGCGTGCTGCTCGTTGGCGATCCCAAACCGGGCGTGACGGGGTTCGAGAGCGGAGTGTTGATGGTTCCGCTGCCTGGAAATGTGTCGCCGAGCGACGTCCGGTTCGTGCCGACACCGGGCGCAGCTGAAGGCA
>DASPWV010000115.1:0-2430 GCA_035637635.1 Vicinamibacterales bacterium
AAGAGGAGCGGCGCCTTTCGATTGGCTTGGAGATTTTTCGGCTTGAACAGAAACGCGGGAACGTCCACGTTGTCGGTGGACTTGTACGAGACGAGCTCCGGCGCGACGAACTGACTTTCCTCCAGACCCGCGGGCATGTGATTCGTCACCTGCTGGGGCGTTCCGCCGTTCGAGGGAATCCGCCACACGTCGCTCGGCAGCCCGTAATTCATGAACGTGTACAGAATGGACTGGCCGTCGGGCGCCCACTGAAATGTGCCGCGCACGTTCCCGCTCTCGAAGCCGCCGCTGACGCCGGCGCGCTCGGTGAGCGGCTGCGTGGGTCCGCCCTCCGCGGACACTTTCATCAAATAGAAATTCCATTGCTTGTTGGCGACGTACGCAATCGTTCGGCCATCGGGCGACCACTTGGGATTGCGATTGTCCGCCGTGTCGTTGGTGAGCAGTTTCTGGTCGCCAGTCGCGACGGTAGCGACTCCGATCTTGTTTCGTGAAACAAACGCGATTCTGCCGCCGTCGGGCGACCAGCGCGGCGTGTTCGCATCTTTCACGACGAGTCGTGGAGTCCCGCCGGCCATCGGCATCATCCATATCCCGCCGGCGCGCGGTCCACCCGGCCGCTCGCTGCGAGAGGCGGTAAACGCGAGCCATTTACCATCTGGCGATATCCGCGGGTCCTCGTCGTTTTCGGGCGAGCTCAGGAGGAACTTCGGACTGGGACGCGTCAGCGGAATGTCGGCCGGAAGAATACCGATTTGGCGGTAACCGTTTTCAGCGTAGTACCTGACGAACACGATCGACTTGCCGTCAGGCGTCCACCGAGGGCTCGGCCCACCGATCCCGTAGCTGAGATTGATCGGAGTGATCGAGCCATCGGGTTTGGTCATGAAGATGTCGGTCCAGCATTCCGTGCCGCAGTGGTGGGTGACATATGCGATCCACTGGCCGTCCGGCGACCACTGCGGATCCGCTTCCGCTTCTGGACGCGCGTCGGTAATCGCGTGCGCGTTGCTGCCGTCGGCGTTCATCACCCAGATGTCGGAGCTGCCGTTTTGCGAGGAGACATACGCGATCTGGCGGCCGTCCAGTGAGATCTGAAACTGCTCCACCTTTGTGTTCGTTTGCGACAGCAGATCGATCGGATCCGCAGCGCTCGTCTTGGAAGCGGAAGGTGGCGCAGGCGCCTGGGTGCAGGCGCACAGCAAGAGACAAACAATCAGGATCGCATACATGTTGTTCCTACCAGCCGTCACGCACGACGTCATCGCCGATGTAGCGCGCCGCATCGCTTGCATCGTGCCTCGAGAGTGCATCAAGAGGCCGGATGCTATCGGGGTGAGCTGGCAGAGTCAATCGCGATATGGAAGCTGCAGAACCTCAACGTCTCCTCAAAGGGTTATCCGCAGTCCGAATTGCATGATCCGCGGGTCGCCCGCCGTGTCGATACGGCCCGGATTCGCTGCACCGACGTTCGATCTGGGATTGCCCAGGTTGAGGAAGTTGAACGCGTTGAACGCCTCGTAGACAGATGGAAACCGCGCCGATGCGGATGCGCCCGCGAGGCGGCGTCGCCTACCAGCGGTTTACCGCCCGCCGGTTGGCCGGCGCGACGGCCGACGACGGCGCCGTGGCCAACGTCGCGAGCCACGCCTCTGCGTCGCCGGCGGATGCCGGCGCCATCTCTTCACCCGGATCTCTTTCCAGCTTGTCGTCAAACTGAATCGCCGATCGATACGTCAGCGCACCGCCGCTGATTGACGATACCTGACAACGAACGACGCGGCCCGCAACGAGAGACGGCGCAAATGTGCCTTCGAATTTAACCGACACGCTTGTGCCGGGCAGGAATCGCGTACGGCCTTCGACCAGCACGCCGCTGCGCGAGATGTTCACGAGGTCTACCGCGTCTCCGGGGGACAGCCGTGTGCCCGTAATCGAGGGTACGGCCGACGCCGGAAAGCGCGGTTCAAGGGCGCGCGGGTCAATTGCCGCCGATGTGGGTTGGTTCGACACCGTTCGATTCCTTTTCGTCGACGATCACACTGCTCGTTGTCGTCGGGTCGATTAATCGTGGCAGATAGATTTCAAACGAGACGGCGTCGGTCTCCTGCGTCGCCCAGACGGATCCGTGCGCTTGCGCGGTGAGAGTGAACACTGTCCCCAGGCCAGCGCCAGCGCCGCGCCATGACGACTCACGCCCGGGCGCAGCGAAGAACCCGTCGGGCAGATTCGCGTCGCTGCCACCTCCGCTGGCATGCACCGCCACCAGAACATATGGTCCGGTCCGTACATCGCGCTCGCGAGCACACGCGTGGTCGACTTCGACCTCGGCGACTTCTAACGCGATGTGTCCGCCTGCTGCCATAACCGATCGGCGATCAGCGACGAGCGTCAGGATCAACTGCTCGAACTGGGCGCGGCCGATTGGCG
>DASPWV010000116.1:0-7876 GCA_035637635.1 Vicinamibacterales bacterium
GCGTCCGCGAGGCGGCCATGCCGGTCTCCTCGACCAGCCGCCGGTGGGTGAGCGTCGCGGCCGCCGCCGGCTTGATTATTGGCCTCCTCGCAGGTCAACTGATCCACTTCGTGCCATGGGATGGGCGGCTGCGCAGCCGAGCCACATCGCTGCAAGCAGCGACCTCGCGTGGGTCCAATGGACCCGTCCTGGTCCAGGCAAGTTCGACGGCCACGCTGTCCAGCGACGATCAATTGCTCGACGAAATCGACGAAGCGGTGCAGTCGAGCCGTGCCGCCTCGCTGCGTGCGCTCGATGCCTTCACACCACACGTCGGCGAGCTCGTCGAGATCCATTAGTGCCGCCTGTCATCTTTCGAAAGGGCCTCGATCTCAGACGCGAAGTGGCCGGGGTTCTTGCGGAGAGCTACCACAGCGGAATCGTTCAGTTCATCAAAGAAAACGATTATCAATACCGAGCGGGCCGGCTGACCATTCATCTCGCGCGGGAGTTTGGCTTCTGCTACGGCGTCGATCGCGCAGTCGACTATGCGTACCAGGCGCGCCGCCGCTTTCCCGATCGCACGGTGTTCCTCACGGGCGAAATCATCCACAACCCGCACGTCAACGATCAGCTGCGGTCGCAAGGCATTCGCTTTTTGAGCGATCCATCAGAAGCCGGAACCGCGTTGGGACCTGACGATGTGGTGATTCTTCCAGCATTTGGCGTGACGGTCGAAGAACTTCAACGCCTCATGCTGGCCGGGTGCACGCTCGTCGATACGACATGCGGCTCCGTGCTGAACGTGTGGAAGAACGTGAGCCGCTACGCGCGGGACGGGTTCACATCGGTGATTCACGGAAAGTATTGGCACGAGGAAACGCGCGCCACCGCTTCGCAAGCGGTGCAGGTGCAGGGAGGACAGTACCTGGTGGTGCTGGACAAAGCCGAGGCCGGCGAAGTGTGCGATTACATTCGAGCGTCCCATGCACCCGACCGCACGCGCCGGACGACCTTCATGGCGCGTTTCGCGCATGCGGTCTCTCCAGGCTTCGATCCCGATCGTGACTTGCAGCGAGTTGGCTGCGCCAATCAAACCACGATGCTGAGCTCGGAATCGCTTGAAGTGGGAGAAATGTTCCGTCAGGCGATGCGCGATCGCTACGGCGCGGACAACCTCGCCTCCTGCTTCCGCGCCTTCGACACGATCTGCAGCGCGACACAGGATCGGCAGGATGCGGTGCTGCAACTGCTCGAGGATGTGCCGCTCGATATGATGATCGTGATCGGCGGCTACAACAGCAGCAATACGTGCAACCTGGCGCGACTCTGCGCGGCGCGGGTCGCCACTTATCACGTGGCGGATCCCGACGGGCTTGTATCAGCCACCGAAATTCGTCATCGCGCCGTAGACACCAAGCTCGAGATTGTGACTGAGGCCTGGCTGCCGCGCGCGGGCACGGTGATGGTGGGTCTCACCTCCGGCGCATCGACTCCGGACAACTTGATGGAGATCGTCGTCCGGAAGCTCGAGACCTTCGCCAGCTAAGGCTTGGTGTCAGGCTCGACGATCAGTCGGACCGTCTGTCCCGCGTGAGCCTTGAGCCATCGGTGTACCGCCGTGCCCGGCCGGACCACCAATACCGTGTCCTGAGCGAGGGCAAAATAGCCCTCGTCACGCTCCGTGTCGTTGGCGTTCAGGCTGCCTTTTAATTCCAGTCCGTCTTGTGCACGCGCACCAAGGGATCCGAGGAACAGAATTGCCGCGACGAGGATGACAACCGACCACCAGTGCCGCATGGCGACCTCCGCTGTTTCGGCCGGTGCAAGAAGCGTGACGGCGGCCGGGTGAATTCGAAGGGTCGCGATCTCCCGTCGAGGAAATCTGGCCAGCTGGGCTCAACCGTAAACGGAGGCCCGAACGGTGTCGTAACCCGTTAGATAGCACCCATGAAAATGTCCCGTAAGTTGTTTATTTGTCTCACGTTGTCTCTGCTGACCCTCTTCGTATGGTCAATGCCCGCCGAGGCCCAGCGTCACAAGTGGTGGAAGGACGAGCGGTTCCAGAAGGAGCTTGGGCTCACCGCGGATCAGACTGCGAAAATAGAAGCGGTCTTCCAGGCCGTGCAACCGACGCTCAGGGCGCAGATGCGCGCGCTCGACAAGCTCGAAGACGAGCTCTCGAAAATCATTCACGAAGCGCAAGTCGACGAAGCAGAGCTCGAACAGTTCGTCGGGCGCGTCGAAGCCGCGCGGGCCGATTTGAGCAAAACACGGACGGTGATGTTGTTTCGCGTGCGCCGCATCTTGACGACAGAACAGCACCTCAAGCTGCTTCAACTGCGTGACCAGGACGAGAAAGACAAGCGCGGACGGCCGCACGGTCCGAGTAGCAACCAGTAATTCCCTGTTTCGGAACACGATTATGAGAGTCGATTTTCGTACTGCAGCCGCGGTTGCGGCATTCCTCGGATGGTCCCTCTGCGCCGGCGCGCAGACGCCAAAATCCCCTGCGGATGTCTCGCGTCAGGACGCACTCGTCCGCGAAGCGCTCGAGCGATATCAGGCGGGCATTCAGGAACTGAACGGCGCGCCTTCGCCCGATCAAACGCCTGCGGGAACTCGCGCGCCAGGCGGCACTCGCGAAATCCGGCTGACCGATGTCGTGCAGCTCGCACTCGAGAAGAATCTCGATATCGCGGTCGAGCGGCTCAATCCACAGTCGGTGGACCTGCAGATCGCCGCCATCAAGAACCAATATCGCCCTGTCGCGTCTTCCACCTTCGGTCAACGCGCGCAGATGCGGCTGCCAAACAGCTTGTTGAATGGTGGTCAGCGTGTGAACAACGACACGACGACGTACAACTTCGGAGTCGCGCAGGCCGTATCGAAGTTCGGCGGGACTTACTCCCTCTCGTTCAACAACTCGCGCGTGGAGACGACGGACGCCTTTTCCAATTTCAATCCGAGCTACACGGCCGGCCTCACCTTCAACTACACGCAGCCGCTTCTCCGCGGGCTGTTCATCGATTCCCAGCGGCAACAGCTGCAGATCACCCAAATCAACCGCGACATCTCCGAAGAAAACCTGCGGGGCACCATCGCGACGACGCTCGCCAACGTGCGAAACGCGTATTGGGATCTCGTCTTTGCGCTGAGCTCGGTGGACGTGGCCGAACGCGCCGTGACGCTGGCAGACAAGCTCGTCGAAGACAACAGGGCACGAGTGGAGGTCGGCACGCTCGCGCCGCTCGACATCGTGCAGGCCGAAGCCGAAGCCGCGACACGGCGTCAGACCCTCGCGGCTGCCGAAGCCGCGCTGCAGACGGCGGACCTCGCGTTGAAGCGTTATATCGTGACCGGCACCGACGATCCGCTTTGGCATCAGACGCTGCAGCCAATCGATTTGCCCTCTCTCGAGCCGGCGCCCACCGACATCGAGGGTGCCGTCCGTCACGCATTGGAGCGCCGCACCGATCTCGTCAGCTCGCGCTATAACCTCGCGAGCAGCGATATCTCGATTCGCTTTTATCAGAACCAGCGGCTGCCCGGCCTCGATCTGATCACGAGCTACGGCTCGCAGGGCATCGGCGGCACGCAGTTCCTCCGCTCCGGCAGCGGATTGAACAGCATCGTCACCGGCACGGTACCTGGCGGATACTCCGACGCGCTGCGGCTGCTGACCAATCGCGACTTCCCGAACTGGAACCTGCAGCTGAATCTCTCGTACAACATCGGCGCCAGTCAGTCCGATGCGCAATACGCGCGCGCCCGCGTGCAGCGCTCGCAATCGCAGGCGCGCCTGCGGGCGCTCGAACTGCAGGTCGCCACCGAGGTGACCAACGCCGCACTGACGGTGCAGAGCAACGTCAAACGCGTCGAGGCGGCTCGCGCGGCGCGCGAGCTCGCCGAAAAGCGCCTCGAAGCCGAGCAAAGCAAGTTCGAAGTCGGAATGTCCACCAACTTTTTCGTCGTCCAGGCGCAGCGCGATCTTCGCGACGCGGAGAACACGGAACTGCGCACGCTGGCGGATTATCGCAAGTCCCTCGTCACGTTCGAGCGATCGCAGGAAGCGCCCGCGGGAGGTGGCGGTGGCATCGGCACGGGCAGCACCACCGGCGGCAATACAACTACCGGGAGCACGACCACGACTACCACAACCGGCGGCAGTGGCGGAGGCGGGGGCGGGGGCGGCACGCAGTAACGTGACGCGGCGCGGTTCTGACAAAAAGTTACGTCGGATTTCGCGCGTTCGTCAGTAGGATCGTCTATTCGAATCATGCGTAAATTCATCACCATCGGGATTGTCGTCGTCGTTCTTGGCGGCGCTGCCGCGTACTTCCTTGTGCGCAGGGAGCAGACGGCCGCGGCGGCCGCGCCCGGTGGCGACCAGCAGAGTGGACGTGGCGGACGCGGTGGACGCGGTGGTCAGACTGACAGCGGCGCCGGCGGGTTCGGAGGCGGCGGCTTCGGGGGACGCGGCGGCGGGTTTCGGCCGCCCATGACGGTGGAAGTGACACACGTCACGCGAGGCCACGTCTCGTCCAATCTCACAGTCGTCGGCAACCTCATCGGCGAGCAGACAGTCGATGTCGTGCCGCGGACCGGCGGCAGACTCATCGCGATCAACGTCAAGCTTGGCGATCGCGTCCGCCGCGGTCAGACGATTGCCAAGATCGAGGATCGCGAAATCGTCGAACAGGTGAACCAAGCCGAAGCGTCGAACGCGGTATCGCAAGCGACGATTCGCCAGCGCGAGGCGGATCTCAACTTGGCCCAAACCAACGTCGAGCGTTCGCGGAATCTGTTCGCTCGGCAACTGCTACCGAAGCAGACGCTCGACGACGCCGAAGCGCGCTACATCTCGGCCGTCGCGGCTCTCGATCTCGCGCGCGCGCAAATGCAGCAGTCACAGGCGCGCATTCAGGAACTGCGGGTCAACCTGGCAAACACCAACGTCATCTCACCGGTCGACGGCTTCGTCGCCCGTCGCAACCTCGACGTGGGTGCGTTTGCCTCGCAGAATCAGCCGGTTGCCTCTGTCGTGGACATCTCGTCGCTGCGCCTCGTCTCCAACGTGGTCGAGAGGGACCTGCGCACCGTCAGCGTTGGCGATCGCGCGACGGTCGAAGTGGACGCGTTTCCCGGCGAGAAATTCAACGGTCGAATTGCGAGGGTGGCGCCGGTGCTCGATCCGGCGACACGCACCGCCGCCATGGAAATCGAGGTCCCAAACCGCGACTACCGCTTGAAGCCCGGGATGTATGCGCGCGTCGATCTCACCGTCGAGGACAGGGACAACGTGCTCGTCATACCGAAAATCTCGCTCGTGGATTCCGAAGGCGCACGCGGTGTTTATCAGGCCGGCGACGACGGCAAGGCCAAGTTCAAGCCCGTGAAGGTGGGGCTCGAGAACAACGATGTCGCCGAGATTCTCGAGGGGCTGAGCGAGGGTGACCAGATCGTTTCCACGGGCGCCGGAGCGCTGCGTCGTGATGACCAACTGGTCGTTGCGGGCGGCGCCGGTGGACGGGGCGGTCGCGAGCGCGGCGGTCGCCGCGGCGAAGGCAGTGGACAGGGCGGCGGCCAGCCTCCCGGAGAGGGCACTCCAGGGCCCGGCGCTTCGCGCGGTGAAGCGCGCCAACAGCAGCAACCTGGCGGTCAAGGCTTCACGCGTCCCAGCACCGACCAAGGTGGTCGCGGAGCGATGCGGCCCAATGGCCAGCAGGGTGGTGAAGGCTTCAAGCGACCTGACGGCCGTGGGGGTGAAGGTTTCGATCGTGGGGGACGCGGCCGCGGACAGCGGCCGCCGGGTCAGGAAGATGGGACCTCGGCGCCCGCGGGCCGGCGGCAGCCGCGCGCGCCACAGTCACTCAGCATTCAGCAGCAGCGGCCGATAGCGTGAAGAAGTTTCCAGTTGCCAGTTTCCAGTTCAAAGTTTGAGTTGCCAGTGGCGTGGCTCCCCTAACCGATAACTCACAATTTTGAGCTGATAACTAAGCTTTGAACTGACAACTGGTAACTGGAAACTGATCAGCGGAGTAACCGATGAGTATTCCTCGTCTTGCCATTCATCGTCCCGTGACGATGTTCATGATCAGTTTCGTGGTGGTGTTGCTTGGCGCCATCTCGCTTGGCAAGTTGCCTGTTGACCTCATGCCCGAAAGCGAGTTCCCGAGCATTACTGTACGCGTGGGGTACGCCGGTGTGGGTCCGCTGGAGATGGAAGAGCTCGTGACGCGTCCCGTCGAGCAGGCGGTGTCTGCCATCGCCGGCCTGGAGCAGGTCAACTCGACATCTTCCGAAGGATCGAGCATGGTCCGGCTGCAGTTCGCCTGGGGCACCGATCTCGGCGAAGCCTCCGACGAGGTCCGTACCCGTATCGATCGTATTCGCGCGCGGCTGCCCGAAGACGCCGACGCGCCGACGGTCTTCAAGTTCGATTCGAACGCGATGCCCATCATGGGCATTGGCGTCGAGGGCGATTACGACGCGGTCACCCTGCGCGAAGTCGCACAGAACGATCTCTCACCGCGTCTCGAGCGTGCGGAGGGCGTTGCATCGGTCACGATTGATGGAGGCCTCCGCCGTCAGATTCGCGTGGATCTTTCAAAAGAGAAGATCACGGCCATGAACTTGCCGGTCGATCGGATCATCGCGACGATTCGATCGGAGAATGAGAACATCCCGCTCGGAGAGGTGGTTGACGCAGATCGGCGGTTCCTCCTTCGCAGTCCAGGGCAGTACAAGGACATCGAGGACATCAGGAGCCTCATTGTGTTCACGCGCGGCGCGGTCCCTGTGTATCTCAAGGACATCGCGAACGTGTACGACGGCACCGAGGATCGCAGGAACGTCACGCGAATCAACGGGAGGCCGGGCGTGCGGATGCGCGTCCAGAAGCAGTCAGGCAAGAACACCGTGCTGGTCGCGCAGGCCGCGAAAAGAGAGATCGAACGGATCAATCAGGAAGTGCCCGGCGTGCGGCTGTCGGTGCTCGACGATCAGTCCAAGTACATCGAGCGTGCGATCAACAGCGTGAAAGAACACGCGCTGATCGGCTGCGTCCTCGTGATCGTCATCATTTTCCTGTTCCTCCGCAACGTGCGATCGACGCTCATTATCTGTACGTCGATTCCAATCTCGGTCATCGGCACCTTCGCGCTGCTCTACTTCGGCGGCTACACGCTGAATACGATGACCTTTGGCGGTCTGGCCCTGGGCATCGGCATGATCGTCGACGCCGCCATCGTCGTGCTGGAAAACACATATCGGCACCTCGAAATGGGCAAAGACCGGATGACGGCGGCAATCGACGGCAGCGAAGAAGTCTGGTCCGCGATTCTCGCGTCCACGCTGACACATATCGCGGTGTTTGTGCCGATGCTCTTCCTGACGGGTGTTTCGAGCATCATGTTCGGCCAGCTCGCGGCCGTCGTTTCGTTCTCGCTCGCGATGTCGCTGTTCGTCGCCGTCACCATCGTGCCGGTGTTGTGCTCCCGGTTCCTGCAGCCTCCGGATCACGGCGAAGGCAGAAAGGGCGTGCTCGGCGCCGTCTATCGCTTCAGCGATCGGGCGCTGGTGAATCTCGATCGCACGTACGCGCGATTTCTGCATGCCGCGCTCGCGCATCGGCCGACCGTGCTTGCGACGGGCGCCATTTTGTTCGCCATCGCGGTGGTCTTGTTGCAGCGCGTCGGTTTCGAGCTGCAGCCGGCCACCGACGAAGGCGAGGTCACCGTAGATGCGGAGCTGGCCGTCGGGACGCGAATCGAGCGCACTGAGGAGGTCCTCATCGCTCTGGAGCAGCGCATTCGGGAGATGGTTCCCGAAGCGACGATGCTGATCACGTCGGCAAACGGCGGCGGAGGCATGGGCGGCCCCGGCGGGGGCGGCA
>DASPWV010000117.1:0-3973 GCA_035637635.1 Vicinamibacterales bacterium
ACACGTCCTATAGACCACCGAGCGCCTTTCGCGTGGTCTCCAGCGTGAACGTGAGCGACTCGCGCGGAATGCTCGTCACGAACGGCCCAATCAACCAGCCAAGGCCCGTGGGAATGCCGCGCGTGAGCGAGATCGATTCGCACTGCACGTAGGTTCCCCCGTCGCGCTCGAGAAATCGCCAGTACGAATACAAGCGCCAGAGATACCCGCCGTCGTTTCCGACGGGCTTCTCGCGCTCTGCGGCGGTGTCGGCGTTTTCGACTTCCGCGATGCGCGTGCTGTAGATGCGGCTGTACGCGCGGTCGGGCGCTGGACGCGTGAATCGCGCCTCGTGCTCGCTGTTGACGACAACCGCGATTCCCTTTTTCATGAAGAACCTGAGGTACACGCGAAACACGTCATCGTTTTTCGCCAGGAGCTTCGACCGTGCGACGGCAGGCCGGTAGATCTCAGCGTGCCGGTCGTAGTCCTGTAGCAACGCCACAGCCTGATCCACGTTCACCCGGGGAACAAAGACCAGTCCCACCCAGTGATGAATGAGGCCATCGGGAACGTCGATCCGTCTTCCTCCCTCTGTCGTCGTCAGGCGCTCGATGACGAGCGAGCCCTGGCGCACTTGCGCAAGAGTCGCTTGGCGTCGCGACTCTGGGAGCGCGTCTGCCCATAAGAACGCGCTTCGTCCCGCAAGCTCAGGGCCCATCCGTGCTTCAGTGTTCCGCACGTAGCGCTCGAACGCCGCAACGGTTGCCGGCTTCAGCTCCGCCGCGTGGAGCGGAACGACAAACAAGAACACCACGAAACCTACGACACTCCACTTGGCGCTCATCGGACACTCGGCACTCGGCACTCGGCACTTGGCACTTGGCACTTGGCACTTACTGTTCAATGTGCGCTTTTGCTCGCAAGCGGCTCAAGACCCGACGGCGTGCCGCCGCATCGGATGAGTGTTCAGACCATCGGCTTGTCCTTGTCGCTCGTGACATCGTACTGTGACCCAACGCCGATTCGAGTATTCACAAATTGCGCTTTGTCGATTCGCGCGGTCGTGCTAAGTGTGTGCGCGGCGCGTTGACATTTGGTCAATCAGGAGAGGCCGATCATGAAGAGAAGAGAATTCCTCGTCACCTCCGTTCTGGGCACGGTTGCAATCGGCAGCAGCGATGTGGCGAAAGCCCGCGGGCAGGGTTCTTCGCAGTCCGCGCCGCCCGGCGCTCAGGCACCGCGAGGGACGAGAAAAATTCTCATTGCCGGCGGCGGTTTCGAGACCGCCTTCATACGGTACATGGCATCGCTCACCGGGCAACCGCGGCCGCGCCTCTGCTATCTGCCGACGGCCGCTGCGGATTCGGCATCGGGAACCATCAACTGGTTTCGCGCGTGCGCGCCGCTCAACGTCGAGGCCTGCGTGCAGGAAAGCTTTATCGCCAGCAGCAGACAGAAACAGGGATGGGACGAGGTGCTGCTCTCGATGGACGGCATCGTTGCCTCCGGCGGCAACACGCTGAATCAGCAGGCCATCTGGAAGGCGCAAGGGATTGATCTGGTGCTGAGGCAGGCATGGGATCGTGGCATTGTCCTTGGCGGAGCCAGCGCGGGCTCGCTCTGCTGGTTTGAAGAAGGGACGACCGACTCGAGGCCGAAAGAGCTGTCGACGGTGCAGTGTCTCGGGTTTCTCAAGGGCAGCCACTCACCGCATTACGACCGGGAAAAGGATCGCCGGCCGCTCTACCACAAACTGATCGCCGCAGGTCAGATGAAACCGGGCTACGCGTGCGACAACGATGCCGGAATCTATTTTGAAGACAACGAGGTGAAGCGCGTGGTCCACACGCGCGCCGACGCGAAGGTGTACTACGTGAGCCTCGTCAACGGCAAAATTGTCGAGAAGGTGTTGGAACCGGAGAGGATCAGCTGAAACTCGCGCCTACTCGTATCTCAACGCCCGCATCGGATCGATGCGCGACGCCTTGTGGGCCGGAACGAATCCCGCACCGAGCGCGACGACGGTCAGAAGAATCGCCGACGCGGCAAGGACCGCCGGATCGTAGCCCTCGAGCTCAAACAGCAGCGACCTGGCCGCCCGGCCAAGTCCCACCGCGCCCGCGAGACCCACGACGCCGCCAATGACCGTCATCCACGCGACCTGCTTCAGCACCATGCCGCGAACGCGACTGCGATCCGCGCCAAGAGCCATCCGAAGGCCGATTTCTCTCGTCCGCTGCGCAATGGTGTAGGCTAGCACGCCGTAAAGTCCGACAGCCGCGAGTAGCGTGGCCAACGCGGCGAAGGCTGCCGACAGCGTGCTCATCATTCGATCGAGAAACACGTTTTCGTTGATCTGCTGCGGCATCGTCCGCAAATCCTCGATCGGCAGATTCGGATCCAGCTTCGCGATCATCGGTTGGATGGTCGAGAGGAGCTGCTCCGGATCGAGCGCCGTGCGCACGTAGTAGGTGATGCTGCCGATCCGCTCGGCCTGCCGGTACGGAACGAAGAACTGCGGCGGAATCGTCTGTTTGACTTCGCTGTACTTCGCGTTCTGTATCAAGCCGACGATTTCGATGTCGAGCTCGGCCTTGCTGCTGCGATCCTGGCCTATGCGCTTGCCCACGGCGTCGCGGCCAAGATTGAACTTCTTTGCAAACGCCTCGTTGACAATCGCGATCTTTGGCGTCGAGCTCGCGTCGGATCGTGTGAACTCGCGGCCGGAAATGAGCGGCACTCCGAGGGTTCGAAAATAATCGGGACCGATCTGATTGAAGCGCGAGCCGGTATCGGTATCCGGACCGGCCTCGAACCCTTGCACGCGCACGCTGTTGCCCCAGTTGCTGCCGCTCAACAAAGGGACGGCGCCGGCGGTGACGCCCGTCACGCCGGGCAGCGCGGCTAACGCGTCCTCAACGCGCTCGAAAAAGGCGACCGACTGCGGCGTCGTGTAGCCATTGAGATCGGGTGAAATCCCAAACGTGATTACGTTATCGAGCTTCAGCCCGAGATCGACGCGGCTCACGTTGTACAGGCTCTTGATGAAGAGACCTGCCGACACGAGCAGCATCATCGAGAGCGCGATCTGCACGGTTGCGAGCGATGCGCGAAACCGCTTCGCCGCGCGCGCACCTGACGGCTGACCGGCTTGATTCTTCAACGTCGAGACGAGATCCGGGCGCGTGCTGTAAACCGCCGGGAAGAACCCAAACAGCAGCCCGGTTCCAAGTGCCAGCGCTCCCGAAAACAGCACGGCTGCCCACGAGACTGACATGTCGATCGTCTGCACGGCTTCAGCGGGCAGAAGCGATCCGATACCAGCGAGTGTCCATCGCGCGACGAGCAGACCCGCGATCGCGCCACACCCGGCGAGCAGCAGCGATTCGGTGAGCAGCTGCGCCACGAGCTGACGACGATTCGCGCCAATCGAGAGGCGCACGGCCATTTCTGCCGCCCGGTTGGCGCCGCGCGCGAGCAGCAGATTGGCGATGTTGGCGCACGCAATCAGCAGCACGAAAGCCGTGACGCCGAGCAGCATCGAGAGAGGCGTTGCCGCCTCTTCATGCACCGAGCTCTGGCCGCGATATCCGGGCTCGACCGTGATTGTCCTTGCCTTGAAGCGCGTGAGTGTCTGCTGGCTCATTCCCTTCTGCAGCGGCGCTTCGACGTCGTTGATGATTGCGTGGTACTGCGCGTTCAACGCTGCAGTCGCTTGCGCGAGCGAGACGCCGGGCTTCAGCCGCGCGAACAGATACGCCCAATAGTTCCGGCGGTTCTCCCACGCGCCAACGCTGCCGCCCACCGGGATGCCGAAGCCGGGCACCATGAGTCCACCCATAGTGAGCGGCACGAACACTTGCGGTCGCGTGCCGAGCGTTGTGCCATCGAAGCGGGGAGGAGCGACGCCGACAATCGTGAGGCTCTGACCGTTGACGACAATCGGTTCGTTGAGGACGGCGGGATTCTGATTGAATTTCGTGGTCCAGTA
>DASPWV010000118.1:0-9752 GCA_035637635.1 Vicinamibacterales bacterium
TTCCATTTCTCGGTGTGGCTGTCTGGGGAGCGATTCTCCTCGCCGCTCCGCTCAGAGCTCCGGATTGGCGCGCCTTCCGGGCGGCGCTGAAGGGAACAGCGTCCCTGCTGTCGCTCGTTCTCTCCGCGTCGATGATGCCTGTCGAAAAGCTGCCGCCCGCATCCTGGCACACGGCGCTCGGGCTCGGTGTGGTGTCGGCGGTTTTCGACAACATTCCGCTCACCGCGCTGGCGCTGCAGCAGGGTGGCTACGACTGGGGGATGCTCGCCTACACGGTGGGATTCGGCGGATCGATGATCTGGTTTGGATCGTCGGCGGGTGTGGCGATCACCAATCTCTTTCCGGCGGCAAGATCGGTCGGCTCTTGGCTCAAATCAGGCTGGCACGTCGCTGTGGCGTATTTCGTCGGCTTCTTCATCCTGCTGGCGCTCGTCGGATGGCATCCCACTCCTAAACGCGGCGATCCGGGACTGACGGTCGTTCCCACCTCGACCCAGCATCCCTAGGCGTGTCGACTGCATCATTCAGTATGAGCGCGAAGAGAGCACGTCCGCGCAAGCCAAAGCTGCCCCGCGCGCCATTGCCGCGGCAGACGGGCGGCGTCCACCCAGACAAGACGAAGCGGCCGTTCAGGAAGCGAAAGTATCGGAAACGTGCGACTGCTGAAGAGGAGTAGCCGACTCCATTCGCGCCCAGACGATCACCGCCAGCGCCACGAGCAGCACAACATCGAACACGAATACAAGATAGAGCCCTGACGCGCCGAGAAAGCCGGCGATCACTGGACTGAGCGCCAGTCCGATGAGCGACGCAGTGGTGAGCAGGCCGAAGCCTGTGACATGCGCGTCGGCAGGCAGCAGATGCCCGGCAACTGAATAGGCGGCTGTCATTCCGACGCCGATTCCCAATCCTGCCACGACAAGCGCAACTGCAATCGTGGTGACCCCCGGAATCAGCAAAGTGATCGCCAGTGCCGCCGCGGCGCCGATCGCGGCGATCGTCACGAGTCCGCGCGCCGGAAACTTCGCCATCAGCGCATGCGCCACTCGATGACCGAGGGCAGCGGCAAGCGCCGCGAGGGAAAACAGAACGCCGGCAACGGCTGCTACGCGAGCGTCACCCACGCCAAGATGTTCAACGTATAACGGGAGAATCGGTCCAAAGCTGCGATCGACCGTCTGCAGCGCAAAAATCACCGTCATGAGCAGTACGAAGCCGGGTGTGCGCACGAGCTCGGAAAAGACGCTCCGAAGACTGCGTGGCGTCGTCTCCGCGCGGCGTGTGCGCGGATCTTTGTAGAAGAAGGCAATCAGGAGGGTCGCCAACAAAAAGAATCCGGCAGTGATGAGAAATGACTGCCGGATGCCGACAAGCGGCGCGAGGATGCCGCCGATCACCGGCCCGACCGCGGGACCGAGCCGCTGGCCCATTTGCACGAAGCCAATGGCCTTCGGCATCTCCTCGCGCGGCACCGACTCGGCGGCCATCGAAACCGTGAGCGCGCCGTAGCCCGCAAATACCCCGAGGAGCGCGCGAAGCGCGAACAACTGCCAGGGCGCGGAGACAAACGCCATCGCCCCTTTGGTGAACACGAACGCCAGGAGCGATCGAATCACCAGCAGCTTGCTGCCGTACCGATCGCCGATGCGGCCCCAGAGCGGCGCACTCACCGCCGTCACGGCCGGCGTGGCGGCAAGCGAGAGGCCCGCCCACATCGCAACCTGCGAAGTGTCGCTGACACCGAGCTCCTTGATGTAAAGCGGCAGAAAGGGCATCACGATGGTGAAGCCCGTGTAACCGCTGAAGGCGGCGGCCGCGCAGATGAAGACGTTTCGGTGCGCCTCGGCCTGGGTCAGTGAATGGGCTCTCAGAATCGTATTTTCACCGCGGGACCGGGATACACCTGGATGCTATCGATGAAGCGGATCCGATGCGGGTTTGTCTGCATGATGAGCGAGCTGATGCGCGTGCCTTCGCCAAAGAACCTGACACCTCTCATCAGCGTGCCATCCGTGACGCCAGCCGCCGCAAAGATGATGTCCCGGCCCGATGCGAGATCCTCTGATTTGAACACCCGCGAGGTGTCGTCGATGCCCATGGCGTGACATCGCTGCTCGTGCTCGGGTTTGCTCACGACGAGACGCGCGAAGATTTCACCGTTGAGGCACCGCATGGCGGCGGCGGTGAGCACGCCTTCCGGTGCGCCGCCCGTTCCCATTACCGCATGCACGCCGCTGCCGGACACCGCCGCGGCGATGCCCGCCGACAAATCTCCATCGCCGATCAAACGAATGCGTGCACCGGTCGCCCGAATATCGGCGATCAGCTCTTCGTGCCGCGGACGATCGAGGACCACCACGGTGAGCTCGTCCACCTGCCGGCCCAGCGTGCGAGCGATCGCCCGAAGGTTCTCGCGCACGGGCGCATCGAGATCGACGAGGTGCTTTGCACTCGGGCCGACGACGAGCTTCTGCATATAAATGTCCGGCGCGTGCAGAAGACCGCCTTTTTCCGATGCCGCAAGCACCGCAATCGCATTCGGCGCTCCTGTTGCGCACAGGTTGGTGCCCTCCAGCGGATCGACGGCGATATCAACCTCGTCGAAGGTCCGCGACGCGCCGTTTGCCTTGTGCGCCATGCCGACCTTTTCGCCGATGTACAGCATGGGCGCTTCGTCGCGTTCGCCCTCGCCGATCACGATGGTGCCGCCGATGGGCACCGTATCGAGCTCCTTGCGCATGGCTTCGACGGCCGCCTGGTCCGAGAGCCGTCGATCGCCTTGTCCCATCGTGTGCGCGCAAGCCACGGCTGCCTGCTCGACGACACGAAGGAATTCGAGCGAAAGGTCCGATTCCATCGTCTTGCGCTGGTGATTTCGGTCGAGCGTGGTTTGTGTGCGCATAGCGTGGTTCCTTCAGTTTCCAGTTGCCAGTTACCACTTCAAAGTTGAGTTACAAAGTTCTGCCAACGGCATTCACTGCTTCACGACGGTCGGAATGCCGGCAACTCACAACGAAGCGGCTTGTCCTGCCGGAGGCCAAGCACATAGTCCGCCTGCATCAGCGTGTGAATCTCGCGCGTGCCTTCATAGATGACCGCGCCCTTGCAGTTGCGATAGAAGCGTCCGACGGGATATTCATCGGAGTACCCGTTGGCGCCGTGCACCTGCACGGCGTTGCCCGCGGCGGTTTCCGAAGCGACCGTCGCATACCATTTGGCCAGGCTCGTCTCGCGTGTGTTGCGTTGTCCCGCGTTCTTGAGCGCGCCTGAGCGCAGCCACAGCAGCCGCGAAATCTGGTAGTCGGCTTCCATCCGCGCGATCATTTCTTTCACCAGTTGGTGCTCGGCGATGGGCGATCCGAAGGCGCGGCGCTCGGTCGCGTATTTCACGCTTGCATCCCGACACGCGCGAATGAGGCCCGTTGCGCCGGCGGCCACGGTGAACCGTCCCTGGTCGAGCGCGAACATGGCAATCTTGAACCCTTCGCCTTCTTTGCCGAGCAGGTTCTCGCCCGGCACCTCCATGTCGTCCATCTTGAAAAAGCCGGTGTTGCCCGCAAGGATTCCCCATTTTTCCTTCAGCGTGCCGCTCGAGAATCCTTTGAACGCTCGCTCCACGATAAAGCAGCTGATGCCCGACGGATCGCGCTGTTTCTTCTTATCGGCGTTACTCCATGCAAACACGAGAAAGTGATCGGCAACGTCGGCCAGCGAAATCCACATCTTTTCGCCGTTCAGAATCCATCGATCGCCTTGGCGGACGGCTGTGGTCTGGATGCCGCGCGCATCGCTCCCCGCCGCCGGTTCTGTCAGTCCGTACGTCGCCAGCTTGTCACCCTGCGCCTGCGGAACGAGATATTTCTGCTTCTGTTCTTCCGTGCCCCAGGTGAGCAGTGACAGGCTGTTGAGGCCCGCATGAACGGACATGATGACGCGCAGCGAGGTGTCGACGTACTCGAGCTCTTCGCTCGCCAGGCCCAGACAGATGTAATCCATCCCGGCGCCGCCGTACTCCTGCGGAACGGAGATGCCGAGAAGGCCGAGCCGTTTCATCCCGTCGATGATGAGTGTCTTGTCGAACCGGTGCTCGCGATCGAGATCGTGAATGCGCGGCGCCACCTCTCGCGCTCCCCATTCCCGGATGGTCTGCTCCAGGAGCTGCTGTTCCCCGGTGAGATCGAAACTGATCATGGCAACCGAGGATAGTACCACGGCTGGTGCAAGGCGATTAGACTTGACAGGATATGTCGCGGCCCATCATCGCGCTGCTCACCGATTTCGGCTCACGCGACCACTACGTCGGCACGATGAAAGCCGTCGTCCTCGGCATCTGCCCCGACGTGACGCTCGTCGATATTTCCCACGAGATTCCCGCGCACGACGTGCTCGGCGCCTCGCTCGAGCTCGCCGCGTGTTATCGGTATTTTCCGGCCGGGACGATTTTCCTCGTGGTCGTCGATCCCGGCGTGGGATCCGCTCGTCGCGGCATCGCCGCGGAGGCGCACGACTACAAGTTCGTGGCACCCGACAACGGCGTCCTCACCGCGGTTTTCCGGGAATCGCCGCCGAAACGGATCGTCGAACTTTCCGAACGCAAGTACGCGCGCGCAACCGTCAGCCGCACCTTCGAAGGGCGCGATCGATTTGCTCCAGCCGCGGCGTGGCTCGCGAAAGGAATCCGTCTCACGTCGTTCGGTCGCACCCTCACCGAATGTCAGATGTTGCACATACCTGCTGTCGAGAGTCGCGATGGAGAGGCCATGGGCGAGGTGCTGCGAGTCGACCACTTCGGCAATCTCATCACGAACGTCGACCGAAAGACATTCGACCACTTTGCCAACAGCGGCCACGTTTCAGTGCAGGTGGAGCATCACGCGGTGGCGCGGCTGGTCGGCACCTACGCGGAAGTGGCGCCAGGCGAGATCTGCGCGCTCTTCGGCAGCACCGATCATCTCGAAATCGCCATGAACGGCGGAAGCGCCGCAGAAAAGCTCGGACTTGGACGTGGGGCGAAAGTCGAGATTAGAAGAGTCGGCACGTAGCGAACCGTCGACGAACGAGCGTCGGCGACGTACGTGAACGAACGTACGTGAAGGAACGTAGGTGAAGGAACGTAGGTGAACGAACGTGGACGAACGTACGTGTCGGAACTCTTGTGGAGGAACCCGTGTGATCACAGATACGCAGGCTTCCTGAACAGAATTTCCCGCATGCGAGTTTTCATCAGGAACGAGTCGGTGACCCGCAGATGCTCGAACAACCTGATGATGTCGCGATTGAGCAATGCGCGCTGGCGGGGGCGTGTCGCCGGGTACGTGCGATAGCACAGATTGGCGGGGTCGACGATGACGTACTTGGTATAGAGCTGCGCCCGGGTGTCCGCGGTGCTGAAGAATCCGAGCAGCACACCATCGGGCCGGAGCAACTTTGTCAGAGCGGTGGCAAGCGACTGCGCCGACACACGATCGACGTAATCGAAGACGTCCCAACACAGAATGCCGTCCACTGTTTCGGCCTTCTGCGCAAATCGCGATTCGAAAAACTTCGGCAGCTGATCGACGGTGTCCGCTTTGACATGCCGATCGAGATCGGCCGCGATGTCCTCGACGCGGATCCGGCACCCGAGCTGCTCGCCAAAGAAGTTGACGTTGCTGCCGACGACCGGTCCGAGATCGATGAGCAACGGGTTGTCGCGCGCCTGCAGATGCTTGAGCAGCTTCGCCAGCGCTTTGGTGGGATAGAGCGGTTCTTCCGGACGCGGCGGCAGGTCGGCCGCCGCTTGGGACGCGTCGTTGGAGCGGCGGCCTCCAAAGAACGAGAGCAAGTCCGTGAACGAACGGGTAATGCCCATCACGCGGTTCCAAACTGCCAAGGTACTGGGGTTGCGAGGTGCGGGGTGCGAGGTGCCATAGTTCCGCGCGCTAGTTCCATAATGCCAGCACGCTGGTTCCATGGTGCCACGGTTCAGAATGCGGGCGCCATGGCGCATCGCGCGAATGCCTCGCGCTCTAGCACCTCAGCACCCGCACTCCGGCACCTGTGGAACGTTGGAACTGTGGAACGTGGGACTTACGCGCCGACCTTCTGACTTGCAGGGGGCGACGTGGGCGCCGGTGCCGAGCTTGGAGTTGAAGTCGCGGCCGTTGCGCCGGGCTTGGCAGCCGGTTGGCCCTTCACGCCGCCGCGCTGCATGTCAACGCTGCCCCGGAAGTGCGCGCCCTCGGCAATGGCCACGCGCGGTGACGCGATGTCCCCGTCGACCGAACCCTTCTCGCGAATGTCGACTTTTTCCGACGCCGTGACGTTGCCGGCGACCTCGCCAAGCACGATCACCGACTTGGCGAACACCTCGGCTCGAATCTTTCCGTTCGGCCCAATCGTGAGCACGTTGTCGCGCAACTCGATCCGGCCTTCGACATTCCCTTCAATCGTCAGGTCTTCACTGCCGCTCAACTCGCCTTTGATGACCACCGACTTCCCGATATTCACCTTGTCCCTCTCAATCTGGGTCTGCGAACGAACTTCACTGGCCGCCGGTTGCGGATGCGGCGGTGAAGCAACGGGCGCTGTCGGCGCAGGGGTGGTCGGTTTTACCGACTCGTCACGCTTCCACATCGATCAATTCCTCCCCCTCTGCTGGACATCCGGCGTGAGGGTGCGTATGAAACCCGGGGGAAAGTTGGGCTTCGGGTTGAAGCGGACGTCAGTTTACCGACCACGACCAACCTTGTCTAGTCCTTTTATTGCTGCGAGTTAGGAGGAATGTTACGATCGGAGATGCCGTGTCGCGCCTCTATCTTGACCATAACGCCACCACTCCTCCGGCGCCAGAAGTCGCTGAGCGCGTGGACCGTGCCATGCGCGACCTGTGGGGCAACGCCTCGAGCGTCCATCACTTCGGGCAACAGGCAAAGGCCGCGCTCGACGATGCGCGCGGCGAGCTGGCAGCACTGCTCGGTGCAGATCCTTCCGAGGTGGTGTTCACCGCGGGCGGGAGCGAGAGCGACAACTTCGCCCTCCGCGGCGCAGCCGAGGCGCTAGAGCCGGCGGGCCGGAAGCATCTCGTCGCCACCGCTATCGAGCACGAAGCGGTGCTCAACACCTTGAAAGCGCTCGCCCGGCGCGGATGGCGCGTCACGCTCCTGCCGGTCGGCTCCAGCGGCATCGTGTCGCCGGACGCCCTGCGCGAGGTCATTTGCGACGAGACCGCAGTCGTTTCTGTGATGCACGCGAACAACGAGATCGGCACGGTGCAGCCGGTTGCGGAGCTGGCGGAAATCGCACACGAACACGGGGCGCTCGTGCACACAGACGCAGTCCAGAGCGCCGGCAAGCTGAAGATTGATGTGCGCGCGCTTGGCGCCGATCTACTGTCGATCTCAGGTCACAAGTTTTACGGTCCGAAGGGGACCGGCGCGTTGTGGATTCGGCGCGGCGTCCGTCTGCTGCCGTTCATGACCGGCGGCCGTCAAGAGCGCAATCGCCGGGCGGGCACCGAGAACGTGCCTGGATTGATCGGACTCGGCGTTGCGGCGCGACTCGCGCACGAGAAGCGCGCGAGCGAAGCGACGCGGCTGGCCTTCTTGCGCGATCGGCTGGAGAACGGTCTCTTGTCGGCCGTGCCCGGCGTCGAGCGGAACGGCGCAGCGTCGCCGCGAGTGCCGAATACGAGCAATATCAGCTTCGAACGAATCGAGTCCGAATCCCTGCTGATCGGTCTCGATCTCGAAGGCATCGCCGTGTCGTCGGGTTCGGCGTGCTCTTCTGGAACGCTCGAGCCGTCGCACGTGCTGAAAGCGATGGGACTGCCCCATCACCGCACGCTCAGCTCGATTCGATTCAGTCTGGGGATGAGCAATACAGACGCGGATATCGATCGCGTGATCAGCGTGCTGCCTCCACTCGTGGAGAAACTTCGAAGTCTGTCGACAGTCGGTGCACGCAGATAACGAAGCCACAGAGAAGCCTCAGAGGCACAGAGGAAGTTTTTCCAGAGATCCTCGACCAAAGGTTTCCTCTGTGTCTCGGTGCCTCTGTGGCCCGTACGTGACGTGACAAACATGCGTATCGTCGTCGCAATGTCAGGCGGCGTGGATTCATCGGTAGCCGCGGCGCTGCTTGCCGAGCAGGGCCACGACGTCATCGGTGTGTCCATGCAGCTCTACGATCAGACCGAGGGACAGGCGAGCTTCGGCACCTGTTGCACCATCGACGATCTGCACGACGCACGCCGTGTCGCAGCGGCCATTGGAATTCCACACTACATCCTGAACTTCGAGAACCGCTTCGACGAGCAGGTCGTCTCCAATTTCGTTCGCGAGTACACGCACGGGCGGACGCCGATTCCGTGCGCCCATTGCAATTCCGATGTCAAGTTCTCGACCTTGCTCGAGCGTGCCATGGGGTTCGGCGCCGCCACACTTGCGACCGGTCATTACGCGCGGATCGATCGCGCCGATGACGGCGGCTTTAGGTTGCGACGAGGGCTGGACGGCTCGAAGGACCAGTCCTATTTCCTCTTCTCGCTCACGCAGGAGCAGCTTGCGCGCGCTCAGTTCCCCGTCGGTCATCTGGGCAAGACCGAAGTGCGCGAACTTGCTCGCCGGTTGAACCTCCGTGTCGCATCGAAGCCCGACAGCCAGGAGATCTGCTTCGTGCCTGATGGTGACTACGCGGCCTTCATCGAACGGCGTTCGCCGGATCTCACACGTCCCGGCGTCATCGTCGATCGTCAAGGTACACGGCTCGGCACGCACGCCGGGGTGCATCGATTCACCATCGGCCAGCGGAAGGGCCTTGGACTCTCGGCCAGCGAGCCGCTCTATGTGCTCGAGATCAAGCCGGACGCTTCAGAGATCGTAGTTGGTCCGCGCGATGCGCTCGGCCGCGCGACGTTGACAGCATCCGAAGTAAATTGGGTCTCTGGTGTCGCGCCGTCATCGTGGCAGCGCGTGCAGGCACAGATCCGATATCGTCACGGCGCCGCGCCCGCACGCGTCCGTGCGTTGGACGATGGCCGAGCCGACCTGGAGTTCGATGAGCCGCAGAGCGCAATTACACCGGGTCAGGCCGTGGTGTTCTACGACGGTGACGTGGTGGTTGGTGGAGGGTGGATCGACTGAACGCGGCCCACGGGCCCGGCACACGTACCGCCTTCAGAGGCAACGGACACCCTACACGGACGGGCCTCAGAGACACAGAGGCACAGCGAAACCCTTGGTACGGGTGGTTCAACGCGAGATCAACCGCTGAAAAACGCCGCCGCCGCCGCAAAAAAGAAGTTCATACAACGCACTCATCATCAGCACACGCAAGAACTCTGAAAGAGAACTCTCTGTGCCTCGGTGTCTCTGTGGCGCGTCCGTGAACTGACGGCGCTACGCGGAGAGCGTTTCGGCGGGGACTTCGTGCGCCAATCCCGACAAGAACCGCTCGGCGTCGATGGCGGCCATACACCCCGATCCCGCGGCGGTGACGGCCTGGCGATAGACGTGGTCCTGCACGTCGCCGGCGGCAAAAACGCCCGGCACGCTCGTCCGCGAGCCGGCATGCGTCACGACGTAGCCGTTTTCGTCGAGATCCAACTGACCCGCGACGAGCTTCGTGTTCGGAACGTGTCCGATGGCGATGAACACGCCCTGGACCGCAAGCTCGCTCTCCTCGGCCGTGTGCACGTTCTTCAGCACGAGCGACGTCACTTCGCCTTTGTTCAGGTCTTTGATATCGACGACTTCAGTGTTCCAGATGAACGA
>DASPWV010000119.1:0-5635 GCA_035637635.1 Vicinamibacterales bacterium
CGCCGGCAACACCATTGGGATCGACACGATCTCTCATGGCGTGTTGACGGCGATCCGAATGCCCGACCGACGAGTGTTTCAGAGCGCCCGATATGCGGCAACGCGGCTCGGCGTCTAACCAGCGTTTGCATCCACCGGTGGCGGATGCGGTCGCAAGCCGCCGCGGCTGAAACCAGGGGTTACGAGGACAGCTCGGATCCCGATGAAACCATGCCGAAGGAATACCTGAACCCGGCGTCTCTCTTTCCGAGCCTCGAGCACGGGTTTTGCAGGTTGTCGTTGCGAGCGGTGCGAAGACGGTGTTCATCTCAGGGCAAGCGGCCTGGGATGCGAACAAGCAAATCGTCGGTCGGAAGCTCGATGAGCAAGCCAGACAAGCGTTGCGCAACATCAAGGCCGCTGTTGAAGCGGCGGGTGGCCATCTGAGTGACATCGTGATGTTGCGGATCTACTTCGTTGACGGCGCCGCGGAGGACGTCGGGGCGATCGGTCGCGCGTTGAGAGAGATGTTCACGGCGAATCCACCGGCAAGCACATGGATCGGCGTATCGCGCCTGGCAGTTCCGGATTTTCTGATCGAGATTGAGGCCACGGCAGTGTTGAACTGACTCACGCAGCTCAATCCACCGAGAGTGATCAGCTCAACCGATTAGCGGTCGGCTCTGCCGAATAGCCTGCTCGCGCTTGTCATCGCGAGCGCAGTTGTGGCTAACTACAGCGTTCACGATTGCTCGAAGACATGGTGCGGCCGCCGGAACTTCCCACCTCAGGCGCTCTCAGGATTGCAACCAACAAGCTGCGCTGACGCGCAGAGACGAGGAGGCCACGCGTGCCCGCGTGTTCAGTGGACCTGCCAGTCAACATCCCGTGGAAGCTCATTGCTGCCAGCGCCGACATGATGGACACGCGCTTCTGCAACAAGCGCTTTCCGTTCGCGTGGCGCTCCTCGCTCGCGCTGTCCGTTTACGAACCTCTCATCGAGGATCTTCCCGACGGCTTGTGCGCGCAGCGTCTCACCTATCTGAAGCTGACCTGCAGCATCACCGGCTACCAACCGACGAAAGAGGAAACCGACCAGATCGTCGACGCCTTCCCGGACCAGCCGACCGAAGATCAGCGCGCCGCGCTCGATCGTATCCTCGCCGAGTATTTCGCGTGTTACGGCGTTCTCCTCAATGTCGCCGTGTTCCCCGGCCGACACAAGGTTCGGAAGGAGGCCACGATCGACTTCGCGCGGATCCCCGACGCCAGGCCCGGATCCGTGCTGCCGAATCCACATGAGATCGGCGGTGTGAAGTTCGAGGCGGACGGCGTCCCGGAGAATCACCTCATCGACATCTTCCCCGCGGGTGGCGACTCACTAGCGGAGCTCGACCTCAACAAGCGCATGACTATCTCGTTTCCTCCGGGGCTGAACGTTGCCCGGGTCGAGGCGCGCGTCGTGCACTTCAGCGCCAGCGGCGTCTCACTGGAAGCGTTCAAAGGCACAACGAGCCTTGGCACCAAAGCCGCGGGGTCAGCACAGAACACGGTTCACGCACTCGTGCTGGAAGCCGACGGTATCGAGCGTGTCGTGCTGTCCGCGCCCGACAATCAGGCATCGCTGCTGGAATTCAAGTACGGGATCGCTGCCGGAGAGAGCGAGGACAACCGCGACATCGCGCTCGACGACTTTCCGCACATCATCGACTTCGAACCGAAAGTGCGCGACCTCTATCAGGCCGCTACGGAAACCGGCGAGGTGCTCGCCGGCTCAAAATCCGGGATCAAGACAGACAAGTCCTTTACGCATACCGAGAGCACGCAGCACAGCTTCAGCGCCGGCGTGAAAGTCCCGATTCCCAGTACGCCCGCGGTCGGAGAGATCTCGGCATCGCGGACCACGACCGATGCCGATCAAACGCAATGGGCGGTGCAGGCCGACGCATCGCGCGAACGGCGCGAAACGCAGAGCACCAGCACGCAGATCAGTCAGATGTACAACCTGCTGACTGGCTACCACGTGGGCACCAACCGCGCGACGTTTCTGATGCTCGCGCGGCCGCATATCCTCCAGCCGACCGATTTGCGCACGTTCGTACAGGGTCTGCGCGCAATCGAGGGCATTCAGGAGTTTTTCCTGATCGTGTCGCGACCGCAGGAGATGGACGGACTGTGTGTGGAGGCGTGGCTCGAGACGGGGCATTTTCCGGAAGACGTCCAGATCAAGGAACCGGCACCGGAATACGAGGAAAGCTTCGAAGACTTCCCTGTGACGAAGAGCGCCGACAGCGGCTTGTTTTCCAAAAAATGTACCTCGATCGAGACGCAATACACGATCGGCTCGGGATGGGTGATCGACCGCAGGCCGCAACGCGGTCCCGATCCCGGGCATCCGGGCATGAAGATGATCGACGACCGATCCAACGAGCAAGCGAAGGACTCGCTCCACGACTACAGCTACGGGCCGGCGTCGGACGCGAGCGTCAGCGTGCTGGGAGAGATTTGCGGTTCACGCAACCCCTTCAGTGACGATGCCAGTTTCGATCGCACCTATCGGGTGTTCATGCGATCCGAGCAGGCGAAGCCGACGCATCAGCAGCCGAGCGCGGACGTCGAGCGGCTGCTGATCACAGCACGCGAACTGTGCGTCTGCTTCCGATCCAAGGACGGCTGCCCGGAAGTCGTTTCCCGGCCGGAGCGCAGGATCCGCCCAGAGAAGGCGATCGTGGACGAGCCGATCATCTCGATGAACACGGCGCTGCTTACGCGCGAGGCACGTTCGGAGTCGCGCGCCCCGACGACAATGACCTTCCTCCACGGCATCGAACGCGCCATGTCGAACAGCTGGCGAATGCCGAGACGCTATCCGCTCGGTGAAGTCGGCTTCCTCGACAGCGACTTTTTCAAAGAGCGTATGAAGCGAGCGCTTCCGCCGGAGATCCTGCGGCGCCCGCTGTCCGCCGTCCCAGACGTGCCGCCGGGGCTTGCCGAGTCGCTCGGACCGCAGACGTCTGTCGACGAGGCGTTGAAACTCGACCTGTCGCAGCTTGCGCGCAGAACCGGCTTGTCGGTCAAAGAGGCGGGCGATCTGCGCAAGAAGCTGCTGCGCATTCCTCCAGACGAGGCGAGCGGCCGCAAGTGAGCGCGTGCGACCGGGTGCTGGAGCTCGCGCCGCAGATCGAGCGCGAACAAAGCTCCAAAGTCGAGGCGATGTGGCGGGATTACGTCGTCGCATGGCTCGAATGCAACGGCCACCCGGAAGACCTCACACGCAACTCGAAGGACATTCACGATCTCGCCACGACGATCGTCGGCAAGCTCCAGAATCCGTTCATCACGGTTGACGACACCGATCTGCAGATCGGAGCGCTCATCTCTGGAAAGGAAAACTCGTGTCGCGATCCGTCCAAGGCCGTCGTTCATCGCGGCGCCGACCCGGTGATGTCGTTCAACGGACAGCTCGTCTACGAAACGACCGATTTGTCTCTGAACGGTGCGGGTATCGAATTCGCGTTCACGCGTACGTACAAGAACCAAGTGCGGTTCCAGGGACCACTCGGAGTCAATTGGAACCATAGCTACAACCATTCGCTCCGAGTCGGGCACGAGGCACTCTTCCGCTCCACCGGCGACCTCCAGTTCGAGACGTATCTTCGCCATCCTCGCTTTGGTCAGAGCGGGTTCAGCTACTGGATGCCTCCCAACGGCGAGGACGGCGTGATCGTCGAGCACGGCAACTCGTTCGTGTGGCGTGCGCCGCACGGTGTGCGCCACATCTTCGAGCAGGACCCGACGGCCTTCCTGCACCGCCTCGCGCGCATCGAAGACCGGCACGGCAACTTCCTGCAGTTCTCCTACGCCGACAACCGCCTGTCGGAGGTGATCGTCAATCATCCCGAACGGATCGTGACGTTCAGCTACGACGAGCAGAACCGCATCGCGGCCGTACGGGACTTCACCGGCCGTCAGTGGTCGTATTGCTACGACTTTTTCGGCGATCTGATTTCCGTCACTGGTCCGGCAACCGGCGAGTACCGCGAAGGGTTGACAGTCTGCTACGAGTACACGTCGTCAGCACAATCCAGCGGCGATCTGCAGCACAACCTCACCAGGATCATCGATCCAGCGGGCAGGGTGTTTCTCGAGAACGACTACGGCACGGAAGCGGGTCTGCTGCGTTTCAATCGCGTCATTCGGCAACGCCAGGGCGGCGGCGAGTACTCCTTCGAGTACGACGACATTCCGCCGGAGGGGGATTTCGACTACACGGACGAAGAGCGCCCGGCGCATCAAACAGTGCGTGTGGAGCGCAATGGTCAACCGGTCTGCCAGATCTTCAACAGGTTTGGGCAGTTGCTCTCCGAAACCCAACGCATCCTCGAAGACGGCGTGGTGCGCACACTCACGTGGCGATTTCGCTTCAATCGCGACGGCGGCGTTGTGGGCGCGCTCAGCCCCGAGGGCGTGATGACACAACGGCTGTACGGCCGCGAGTTCTTCGCCAGCCGGCACGGCACGGACACCAACGGCGACGTCTTGACGGACGCGCTCACGCTGCAAGAGCGGCAGGCATTCGGCCGGCTGTTGGCGTTGGTCACGCGCGCGCATCATCACGACTTTTCAGCACTCAATCAGGCGCACGGCGTGTGGGGCGATTTCTTCCCCGACATCATCGGCGCGTTCGACCCTGACGACTCCGTCGTCAAATTCACCTACGAACCGACCTACGGCCAGCTCCTCACGATGTCGGATCCGCGCTTCACGCGGAGTCCGGATCCGGCAATGCAGACGGTGGCGCTGGGCGAGCACCCGCGCTACGAGCAGACCCTCACGCGGCATTCGTACATCGGACCTGCGATCAATCCAGGTAGTGACCCGACGCGGCTGCTGAGCGAGATTCGGCATCCAACTCCGACCCTTCCCGATGGAACCCTCGGCGGCCCGGTCGTCGACCGCTTTACGGACTACGACGAGCGAGGCCGTCTGCTGCGTGCGGTGGATGCAGGCGGACGCGAGACCGTACACGCCTATTTCACCGCGGCCGATGGTGTCCTCGAGGGTTACCGCCGTCAGACGGTGCTCGACCCGGCAGGCCTCGCGATCACCACGCGCTATGACGTTGACGTCCTCGGGCGCACGGTCGCTGTCCGCGCGCCGCGGTCGATTGGCGCGCCGCCGGGGCATTTCGTCACGCGCACCGTGTACAACGAGCTCAATCAGGAAGTCGCGATCATCGGCTCGGCGCCGTTCAACTTCACCACCCGGTGCTTTTACGACCGGAGCGGAAAGCTCACGCGCGAGGAGCGCGATGCGCGGGACGAGACGGGCGCTGACCTGCCGGACGGGCCGGAGGTGCGCAGCTTCGAGTACGACGACGACCTGAATCTCATCGAGGAGGGCGTGGGCGGACGCGATCCGGCAACGCGTGTCGTGAAACGGCACCGCTACGGTTGTGCCGGCCAGAAGCTGCTGACGCTGCTGCCCGAAGGCAACCGGATCCGCTACCGCTATGACGAGCGGCTGTTGCAGACCGAGTTGATCACGGGCGCCGACAGCGACATCGCAGCGACGACGAAAACGCGATATGACGGCGACAGCCGCGTTCGCACGCTCATCGACGCACGCGGCCACAGATCCACCTTCTCGTGCGATC
>DASPWV010000120.1:0-5377 GCA_035637635.1 Vicinamibacterales bacterium
CGCTGCTGGGCGAGGAGCTGCACGTAACGGCCGGCATCGGTTGAGACAGGGCAGCCAGCCTGGCACTTCACCTGCGCCTTCCAATGCGAGACCTCGGGCAGCGTGACGCGAACCGACATTGAATTTCTCGCGCAGCCGTCGGTGCTCCGACCAACGGCGCCATGACAGATTTCCGTCGGGAAGACGGCGCTGATGCGCCGCAAGTCGGGAGCGTTAGGGCAAGCACAGTGCCGCGGGCACAACTGCGGCAAATCGTGACGCAGTGCCGAATGCGGAAGTGCGGCGAGGGAAGGCGGACGGTGGCGGACGCCCGTAGCGAACTTTTCACTGGCTGCGCGGAATTTTCCGCGAGTGCCGTGGACGATCAGAGCTCTTCACTCATCGCCGCGTTCGCGGCCGCCGGTACAAACGTTGCTCAACGGCATATCCGTACACCCAAACACACTGAATGGCCTGTCCCGCGCAATCTGCCTCACGCCCATCGACACTTCTCCACCTTCGGGCACACCCGCGTCGCGTACTGCTCGTCGGCAACGCCAACGTCGGAAAGAGCGTGATCTTTGGGAGGCTGACGGGCCGTTACGCGACGGTGTCGAACTTCCCGGGCACCACCGTGGCCGTCACGCGCGGCCACGTGACCATTGCCGGCGAGGTCTGCGAGCTCATTGACACACCTGGCGTCAACACGCTCGACGGTGCGCTGTCGGAAGATGAAGCGATTACGCGACGATTGCTGGTCGGGGGCGACATCGATCTGATCGTGCAGGTCGCCGATGCGCGCAACCTGCGACGCGCGCTGATGCTCACCAGCCAGTTGGGCGCGTTTGGCCGGCCGATGATTCTCGTGCTCAACATGGTTGACGAGGCACGAGACAGCGGCATCGACATCAATTCGGGCGCTCTGTCGGAGGCCACGGGAATTCCAGTCGTCGAGACGGTTGCCGTGGAAGGTCGTGGCCTGAGCGAGCTGCGCCAGGCAGTCGGTCGCGCCGGCCCGCTGGTGCTCGGGAAAGATGGTTTGCAGCCCGCGGCGGTGTGGGCGGCAGGGGCCACCGCGCGATTCATGCTGCGCCGGCCCACGGCCGGTCACCGCATCCAGGAGACGATCGCGCGATGGACTCGCCAGCCGGCAACCGCGATTCCGCTCCTCGCGGCAGTTCTTTACTTCGTTTACCTGTTCGTCGGCGTCTTCGGCGCGCAGACGCTCGTCGGACTGGTCGAAGAGGACGTGTTCGGCCGGTGGATCAACCCTGCGGCGACGGCCCTTGCCACTCGGTTGCTGCCGTGGGCATTCGCGCGCGACTTTTTCGTGGGCGAGTATGGCCTCATCACCATGGGCCTCACCTACGCGATTGCCATCGTCCTGCCTGTCGTCTCAACATTCTTCTTGATCTTCGGCGTGCTCGAGGACAGCGGCTATCTGCCGCGACTTGCGATCTTCAGCGATCGCATTTTCCGCAGCATGGGCCTCAACGGCCGTGCCGTGCTGCCGATGGTGCTCGGCCTTGGCTGCGACACGATGGCCACGATGACCACCAGGATTCTGGCGACGCCCAAGGAGCGGCTGATTGCCATCCTGCTGCTCGCGCTGGGGATTCCGTGCTCGGCGCAGCTCGCGACGATCATGGGCATTCTCGGCGGCATCTCGTTCGCGGCGCTGGTCACACTCTTTGGTGTCGTTCTCACTCAGATGTTTGTGGTCGGCTTCCTCGCCGCAAGAGTATTAACCGGTGAACGATCGCCGTTCATCCTGGAACTGCCGCCCATCCGTGTGCCTCGCCTTGACAACTTGATCACCAAGACCTGGTTGCGCGTGAAGTGGTACCTCGGCGAAGCCGTGCCGTTGTTTCTGCTCGGCACTGTTTTGCTGTTCGTGCTGGATCGCACCGGCGCGCTCGTGTGGATCACGCGAGGGCTGGAGCCGCTGGTTGTGGGGATGCTCGGTCTGCCGCGCGATCTCGCCAAGGTGTTCATCATGGGATTTCTGCGACGCGATTACGGCGCGGCCGGCCTGTTCATGCTCGCAGATCAAGGACGCCTGACGGGCGTTCAGTCCGTCGTCGCGTTAACGGTCATGACGCTGTTCATGCCGTGCGTCGCGAACTTCCTGATGATTGTCAAGGAACGGGGGGCCAAGGTCGCGTTTACGCTGCTAGCGGTCATCACGCCGATTGCTGTCTTCACCGGGGCCGCCCTCAACGTCGTGCTTCGCGCGGTTCACGTGTCGTTTTGAGGTTCTTCAAGTGACCGAGCTGATCGAATACCACATGCGGCTGTCCTCGGTTGCCGCACACCAGCGCGCCCGCGTCATTCGACTCCTGCAGGATCATCTCCCGCACGCGCACCGACTGGCGGCGCTCGGCGTCACACCTGGCACGACAGTGACCGTGCTCCAGACGTTTCCCGGAATGATCTTTCAATGCGATGAAACGGAGCTGGCGATAGAGCCGGATGTCGCACGCCTGATCGTGGTGGAAATTCTCGGGACGTGACTACTGCATCTCATGGCACAGCGCGCAGTCCTGCGAGATGACCTTGCCCTGTTTTGACTTGTGGCTCTCGTCGTGGCAGCGGAAACAGCCCGGCGAGCTCATGTGCCCGAGGTTGTCCGGATACTGACCCCATCCAACTTTCATTCCGGGAAACACGTTGCGATCGCGGATCGCCTGCGCTGCGCCAGCGGCACGTGTGACAACGTCCTGTCGGTCGCGCCACACGGCCGGATAGCTGTCGCGGTAAAACGCCGTGAGCCGGTTTGCGACGGCGTCATGTGACGTGCTCGTCACGTCCTCGAGAGCCGCCACCGCTTCACGCTTGAAAAATGGCAGGTCCCGGGGCACGACGTTCGACGCCAACAGCGCGTTGACCGCCGCATCACCCGAAGGGGCAAACGGGTGGCCGGCGCGATTGTGACAGTCGAGACAATCCATGCGCCGCCGCTCGCCCGCCGACAGCTGCTCCGGCGTGACGGCTTCCGCGTAGTACTCAGTCACCTCACCATTGGGCTTGGTATGCCGAATCATCCCGAACTGCTGTCGCTGACGATCGAGCGCGATGTATTCGACGACATGCTGTTGTGCCGCATGCCAGTGGATGCCGAGCGCTTCCCCCGCGGGTGTGATGCCGCCGACATGGATCATCAGATTGGTAACCGATTCGGTATTCGCTTCATCCGACGCGTACTCGCGTCGTGAAACCGGCTTTTCGCCGCGAAGTCGCTGGGGCGAGTGACACTGCACGCACGTTTCAAAAGCCGTCCTCATGCCCTCGACCGGCGCCGGCACCGGTCGCGCGTGACTGTTAGTCAGCACGCCGTATACCTGATGGGCTCCATTCAGCTTGGCTTTGACGAACCACTCCGGTCCGGGTCCGATATGACATGAGGCGCACTTGACCGCAGCATGCGGTCCATTCCGATGCGCAGTCGCCTCCGGCTCCATTACCTCGTGACACGTCTGGGTGCAGAACGACACCGAATCTACCGCCTCGACGCTCTTCACGCTCGCAAGCGCCACAATCAGCAGGTTGACCGGCGTGAGCACAGCAACAGTGAAGAGCACGGTGCGTACGCGCCGGTGGTTCAGGTCCAGCCGTGGCCATGTTCGAAGGGACGCCGGCAACCCGCGCTGAAGGCGCCGCCGTTCGCGCCAGGCGCCCAGCGGCATGAGCGCCAGACCGACGACAAAAATCGCCGGCAGCAGGATGAAGACGAAGATACCGATGTAGGGGTTGGCGTGACGGAGAAACCCCAGCGCGTCGAGGACGACCACGGCAAGGAACAGCAACGCCGCGACCGTCGTCAGCACGACGCCGGCAATGGTCGTCGGATTGCGAAGCACACGCACGCCGTGACCGGGTGAGGCGGTGGCCGAAGGTGTCATCGGCGATCAGGACGCGAAACGTTCGCGCGGCAACGGCCGCACGTCATTTCAACGATTGCAAGTATGCGACGAGCGCGTCGAGATCCGCGGGCGGCAGCGACTTGTACGATTTCATCGGCATTGCGAGCTTCTTGCCCTCTTTCTCGGCGGCCGCTTTCGCGTCGGTCAGCCAGAGCTTGATCTCGTCTGCGGACTTCTTGCCCACTCCATCCAGCGGATATTTCTTATTTCCCACGCCCGCCACGGAGTGACAGACAGAGCATTTGTTGTCTGCATACACCTTTTTTCCGGCCGCAAACTTGTCCTGGGCCGCAGCCGGTGCCCCCATCGTCACGAGGACAACAGCAACGACAAAACCGATGAATCCGCGCATGATGTCAACCTCTCGTGTGGTAGGTCTCCAACCGCATCGAACCGTTCCGCCGATCCGCCGTGGGTGGCGCCCAGTGACGCAGGGTCTGGCAGGCTCGAAGTAATGCAGTAAGTACGGCCGACCCAATCGGGCTGATCGGCCGCGGTGGGATTCAGGAACTTCTCCTGAGGCGCCCCCCATGACGGACCGGAACGGAACTGACCCTGTTGCATACTATTACCGCAAACGAAGTGCCAGTCGAAAATCGCACGGAAACGCGACTATTAGCAATACTCGTGTGGATTCTGCGCGAAAAACCCTGGGCGGATGAGGACTATTTCGCACTCGGGCTGATGAGTGGAATCGCTCGTTCGAGCCGCGAGCGGAACTCCATGAGCACGCGTGGCCCCTCCGCGCGAAGTCGTCGCTCGATGGTGCGGCGAACGATGCCCCCAAAAATGCCACCAATCATATCGAGCGACGAACGGTGGAGGTACAGCAGGTGCCGCCCCGTCGCTGATTCCGAGATTGCTGTTATCGTGACCGCGCCGTTCTTGTAGTGCGTGGCATACACCTGTCTCGACACCACTACCGCCTCCGGCAAAGACGGCTGTTGGTAGCGCGCGATTGCGGCGTGCGTCACGCTGATGATCGGTCGTCCTCCAAGCATCTCTTTCGCCCAGTACAGAAAAGATCTCACGACGTGCGGGTCGTGAGCGTTGGGGTACTCCCGCAAGTACGCGCACAGGCCGGGAAAGCGCTGCGCCAGCAGTGGCATGCTCTCGCCAAGCTCGAGAAAAGTTGCGTAAGGCGCGACGGGCGCAGGATCGTCGTAATAGGCCGGCGCGTCTCGATCGCCGCGCGCGAGGTAATCGGTGGCCCGCTGCAGGACGATGGCGCGAAAGGCCTGCTGCACGGCGTCTTTCCAATCTGCCGCGTTCGCCGCAGCCGATCGCAACTGCGTCATCTCCAACACGCTCAACTTCACGCCACATTTTCCGGGACGACACCGCCGGAGATCCTCCAGGTCGCGATTGTCCAAGAACAGCCCGTCGAGGTCCTCGATGCGAGGCGGATCAGACAAGCGAGCGATTTGCGGGACGTAGCGACCACGCTGCAGCTCCGCAATGCGCTCGGTCCATGC
>DASPWV010000121.1:0-13433 GCA_035637635.1 Vicinamibacterales bacterium
TTTACGATGTCGGCACCGATCCACCGTTCATCGCGATGGAGCTGCTCGAAGGCGAGACGCTCCAGCAGCGGCTCCGGCGCGGCCTGATGGAGGTCCCGGCCCTCGTTGACATCGCGTTCGCCGTTGCCGATGCCCTGGATGCGGCGCACAGCAAGGGCATCGTGCATCGCGACATCAAACCCGCGAACATCTTCCTCACTCCGCGCGGCGCGAAGATCCTCGACTTCGGCTTGGCCAAAGCCACCCTACCGCAGGCAGCGACTCCGTCGATGCAACCGACGACGGCCTTGTTGACGGACCTTGGGAGCACGGTCGGCACCGTTGCTTACATGTCACCCGAGCAGCTGCGCGGTGAAGACGTCGACTCGCGTACCGACCTCTTCTCGTTCGGGTTGGTGCTCTACGAGATGGCGACGGGAAGACCGGCATTCGGCGGCGCAACGAGCGCGGCGCTCGCGGCTGCGATTCTCCACGAAGAGCCGCGGGCGCCACGTCAACTCCGAGCTGAATTGCCTGAACGACTGGAAGGGGTGATTCTCAAGGCCATCGAAAAAGATCGCGAGCTGCGCTACCAGCACGCGTCGGACATTCGCAACGACCTCCAACGGCTGAAACGCGATACTGATTCGGCGCTACGCGCAGTCCGCGACAAACCTCGTTTTGCTCCTGGCATCAACCGCCGCTGGAAGGTGATGGTTCCTGCCATCGGGGCCGTGCTGGCGTTGCTCGTCGTCGGAGGCTACTTCTTTGCTCGCGGCCCAACCACGCTCACCGACAAGGACACGATTGTCCTCGCGGATTTCGATAACAAGACCGGTGATCCGGTGTTTGACGACACGCTGCGCCAGGGACTGTCCGTGGAGCTTCAACAGTCTCCGCTCCTAAGCCTAATTTCGGACAGGCAGGTCCAGAAACAGCTGGCTCTGATGGGACAGCCGAAAGAGGCGCGGCTCACTTCGGAAGTGGCTCAGCAAATCTGCGAGCGAACCGCAAGTGCGGCTGTTCTGGAGGGCTCGATCGCGAGCGTTGGAAGCCAATATGTGTTGGGCTTGCGCGCAAAGAACTGCAACACCGGAACCACTCTGGACCAGGAGCAGGCGGTAGCGGCGAGGAGAGAAGACGTCCTGAACGCTCTGAGTCAGATCGCCCGCAGATTCAGAACCCGGACGGGCGAATCGCTGGCCACGGTGGAAAAGTCTACCCCGCTCGCCGAGGCGACGACATCTTCACTCGAAGCCCTGAAAGCTTACAGCACCGGAATGAAGGTAGTCGTCTCCTCCGGGAATGCCGCGGCCATACCTTTTTACCGGCGCGCTGTCGAAATCGATCCGAAGTTCGCGATGGCGTACGCCAATTTGGGACTCTCGTCCAGTGCTGATGGAGACTCCGTCTTGTCGGCCGACAGCACGAGAAAAGCGTGGCAACTGCGGGATCGTGTCAGCGATCGAGAGAAGTTTTTTATCGAGTTCACCTACGACCGGCAAGTGACCGGAAACCTCGAAAAGGCGTACAAAACCCTCGAGTTGTGGCTGCAGACGTATCCTCGCGGGCAGCAACCCAGTGCGCAGGGTTTGCTCGGGGGCCTTGCCACGCATGGGACCGGCCGCTTCGAAAGAGTGATCGAGACATCCCAAAGAGAGATCGCGGAAAATCCCGACATCGTATTTGGTTACGCGAACCTTGCGTCCGCGAATTATTTCCTGGACCGCTTTGAAGAAGCCCAGACTGTCATTCAACGAGCTTCCGAGCGCAAGCTGGGTGAAGGTAGTCTTCTGGTGATTCTCTACAACATCGCGTTGCTAAAGGACGACAGGGAGCAGATGGACCGGGTCGTAGGTCTGGCCAGGGGAAAGCCCAAGGCGGAACACGCGATGACTCACCAGCAGGCTCTCGCGCTGGCTCGTTCCGGCCGGCTGGAGGCGGCCCGCCGATCGTCGAATCGAGCCATCGATTTGGCCCTGCAAGAGGGGGATCGCGAAACCGCTGCGAGTTACCAGGCCGCACGAGCGATGTGGGAAGCCGTTTGCAGGAACGCTGCCGAAGGGAAAGGCAATGCCATGGCGGCGCTCGAGCTTTCGAAGGGCCGGGATGTCGAATACGCTGCCGGCCTTGCCCTGGCTCTTTCGGGAGACTCCACCCGATCGCAACCGATTGCCGATGATCTGGAAAAACGTTTCCCGGAAGATACGTTCGTCAAATTTACTTACGTACCGGTTCTTCGCGCGTTATCGGCACTGGAGCGCGGGAAGCCCACAGACAGCGTGGAGCAGCTGCAAATCGCTCTGCCCTATGAGCTGGCGGTGAACGGCCTCAACTTCACTCATTTTTATCTTGGCGGTCTGCACTCGGCGTATGTGCGCGGCGAAGCGTTGCTGGCCACGCACCGGTATCCGGAAGCGGCCGCCGAGTTTCAGAAGATTCTCGATCATCGTGGGATCGTCGGCGCGGATCCCATAGGCGCACTAGCGCACGTGCAATTGGGCAGGGCATTCGTGTTATCGGGAGACACGATCAAGGCAAAGGCGGCCTATCAGGATTTCCTCGCGCTGTGGAAAGACGCGGACCCCGACGTCCCGATTCTCAGGCAAGCCAGGGCAGAATACGCCAAGCTGCAGTAGTTTTCGCAATCAGCGCGCTTCGCGTCTTCGTCCGTGGCTCCGCGTTTCGGTGGCCTGTCTCACAGCGTGACGTATCGTCCAAGCAGCACCGCCATCAACATCCCGACGGCGCCCACCACCAACGCGCCAGCCAGTCCGACGGCAAACGGCTTTGCGCCCACTCCCTTGAACACGCCGAAGCTTGTGTTCAGTCCCACTGCGGCCATCGCGCTGCCGAGAAAAATCCGCGACGCCCAATAGTCACCGAGCTGACTGGCAATCCTCGACCAGTCACCCGCGTAAAGGTGCCAGGCGTATGGCCTTTCGGCGAAGAGCGACCCCAACGAAGAAAGAGCGCCGATAATCGTGCCGAACGCTTCGCCCGACGCACGCACGCCGGCATCGCCAATCGTGCGCAGCACGGCCATGCCGAGAAAGCCAATCACGAATCCGGGTACGTACGTGGTCCACGGCAGGCGACGCTCCATTGTCGTTGCGGTGTGCGTTGCGCGCACGTGCCGCCACGTCAGATACGGTATGACGGCGCCGAGAAACAGGTTCCGCGTCAGCTTCGTGACCGTCGCCACGCTCAGGACGATGTCGTCCGCATACATCTGCCGGTAGGTGAGCGCCGCGCCGACCACCTGTGATGTGTCATGCACTGCCGTGCCGAGAAACAGGCCGATGGTTTCGGAGTGTGTCAGGAACGCATGCGCCAGATACGGGTACGTCAACATGCCGAACAGGCCGAAGGCGACGATATTCGCGACGGCATAGGCCACTTCGCGCTCGTCCGCTTTGATCGCCGGCGCGGTGGAGACAATGGCGGTGACACCGCAGATGCTCGTGCCGGCGGCGATCAAGGTGCCGAGCCGCGGTGGAAGGCCAAGGCGATCGTTGAACCAGGTCACGAATACGAGGCCGGTGACGATGGCCGCGAGCACAACGGGCACGCCTGCGGCGCCAAGCCGCATGACGTCGAATGCGCTGAGACGGATGCCCACCAGCACGATGCCGAGACGCAGAATCGTCTTGAGACAGAAGTGCACTCCCGGCGTGAGCAGTGCCGGCAGCGGCACGACATTGCGAAGAAGAAGGCCGATGATGATTGCGATCGGCACGCCGGAGATGGGGCTGCCCGCATTGAGCCCCTGTGCCGCCATCAACGCGCGTCCGAGCACGTCGGCGAGCCAGAAGCCCGTGAACATCACGAGAACCGAAAGAGCAATCCCGGGCAGCAGTTGAAGCGGCGAAGACGTGCGGCGAGTCGCGGGCACGCGCAGTCTCAGACTAGGAGCCTGTCAGCCAGAACGCCCCGACGACAAATGCGGACAACGAGCATGCGTAGAGAATCAAACGGTGCTCGGCACGACCGAGCCGATGCACTCTGACCGCGAACGACCCGACGAGAGCAGCGAACACTGTCATTGCGCCGACGGCGCCAATGCCGAATCCAGTCAGGTACACGAACGCTGCGGCCCCCGTCGGCAGCCCCAGAGCCGGGAGCACGCCGAACAGATGCGAGCTGCCCGCCAGGCCATGCAGCGTCCCCATGGCAAACGACGCCTGTGAGGTTGGATGACGATGTGAGGGCGAGGTGTGTTGAACGCGAGCGCGCCACACACCCCAGACACCCATGGCGATCAAGGCAACGCCGACGATTCGCTCGCTGTGACGCGAAATGAGGTCGAGGGGAATGGCTTCGCGGAATGCCAGCAGGAGCACGCCAATGAGAAGCACGCCGGTCGTGTGTCCCACGCCCCATAGCAAGCCGGCGCGCCACTGCCGCTCGCTGCGGCCGGCGACGAGGGGCGCGACGGCCGCGAGGTGATCGGGTCCGGCGAGGACGTGAACGAGTCCAGCAAAAAGCCCGGCGAAGGCGGCGAACACGATCACCGTTGAATGGCTTTCAACTGGAAGAATTCATCGAGTGCCAATGGTCCGATCTCACGGCCGATGCCCGATTTCTTGAAACCGCCGAAGGGAGCCAACGCGTTGAACCGGCCGCCGTTGATGTCGACTTGTCCTGTTCGCAACCGTCGCGCCACCGCAAGCGCCTTTTCCTGCGTACCCGCCCATACACCACCGGCCAGACCATACATCGAATCGTTCGCAAGGCGCACGGCGTCCTCTTCGGTATCGTACGGGACTACGGCGAGCACCGGTCCGAAAATCTCCTCCTGTGCAATCGACATGCGATTGTCCACGTTGGCAAAGAGCGCAGGTTCGACGTAGTAGCCTTTTTCGAAACCTGACGGGCGGCCGCCGCCGCTCACGAGCTCGGCGCCTTCGTGTTTCCCCTGCGCTACATAGCGGAACACCTTCTCGCGCTGGTCCGCCGACGCCAATGGACCCAGCTTGGTCTTCGGATCGAATGGATCGCCAACGGTCAGCTTCGCGAGTTGAGCCTGGGCCAGCTCGATGGCCTCGCGCTGCCGGCCGCGCGGAACCAGCATGCGCGTCCACGCCGAACACGTTTGTCCGGAGTTCTGCATGCAGTTGTTGACGCCGGCGGGAATCGCCTTTTCGAACGGCGCATCCTCGAGCACCACGAACGCCGACTTCCCTCCGAGCTCGAGACACACTTTTTTGATGCCTTCGCCGGCGAGAGAGGCCACTCGCCGGCCGGCTTCGACCGAGCCGGTGAAGCTCACCATATCGACATCGGGGTGCGAGACGATGCGCTCGCCAACCACCCGGCCGGACCCGCAGACAACGTTCAGGACGCCCGCCGGCAAACGAATCTCATGCGCGGCGTCGGCGAGCATCATCGCCGTCAGCGGTGCGAGCTCCGCCGGCTTCAGAACCACACAACAGCCGGCCGCTAACGCGGGAGCAATCTTGGCGACGACTTGATGAAGCGGGTAATTCCAGGGCGTAATGCAGCCGACGACGCCCACCGGTTCCTTGACGACGAGTGAGTTGCCGAGCTCTTGTTCGAGTGCAGCCTCGCGAGCGAATTTCGCATTGAGGCCGAGCATCGAAATCGGGAATTCGGCCTGCACGCGTGTGGCGTACCCGATTGCCGTGCCGACTTCGTGCGCGATCGACTCGGCAAGTTGCGGAACACGGCCTTTCATCGCCGCCGCGAGCTTCTCCAGCCAGGAGGCTCGCTCTTCCGCAGTTGTCGATCCCCACGCGCTGTCGAACGCCTGACGCGCGGCCTTGACCGCGCGATCCACATCAGCCGGCGTGCCACGCGGCACGCGCCCGATGGCTTCCTCCGTCGCCGACGAGATCACGTCGGTCCATTCGGATCCGAGCGGCGTCTGCCACTCGCCGTCGTAGTAGTGACGATCGTAGCGAACCATGCAGCATTTCATTCTATTAGCGACCGGCCCAAATGCCACTGTTTGGCGGCGTGAGGCGCTCGGCACGCCCTGCTATGCTTCTGAGCTGCCGTTATGCAAATTCACGACAAAGCGTTCATTGTGACGGGCGGCGCATCGGGCCTTGGGCGAGCCACCGTTGATGCACTCGTCGAAGCGGGCGGACGCGTCCTCGTGCTCGACACCAACGCCGATCTTGGCCGCGTGGCGGAGCAGTCTCTCGGCAATCGCGTGCGATTTGCGCAGGCCGATGTGTCGAACGAAGCCGAGGTCCAACGCGCGATCGAGCTGGCCGTCGGCGAATTCGGCGGCGTTCGCGGCGTCGTCAACGCCGCGGGCGTCGGTCCCGCGGCGAAAGTGCTCGGACGAAACGGCCCGCACCCGCTCGATTTGTTCGAGAAGACCATCCGCGTCAATCTCGTCGGCACGTTCAACGTGATTCGACTCGCCGCCGCTGTCCTGACGCAAAACTCATCGGAACCGAGCGGCGAACGCGGCGTGATCGTCAACACCGCATCGATTGCCGCGTTCGATGGCCAAATCGGCCAGCCGGCCTACGCCGCGTCGAAGGGCGGCATTGTCGCGATGACGCTGCCCATCGCGCGCGAGTTTGCCGCCGCGGGCATTCGCGTCGTGACGATCGCGCCGGGCATCTTCGACACGCCGCTTCTTGCGGCACTGCCCGAAGCGGCGCGCCTCTCGCTTGGACAGCAGGTGCCTTTCCCCTCGCGTTTAGGCAAGCCGCAGGAATATGCCGCGCTGGTGCGTCACGTCATCGAGAACGAGATGCTGAACGGAGAGGTGATCCGGCTCGATGGCGCGTTGCGGATGGCGCCAAAATAGCGCCTCAACTTTGAACTGGAAACTGGCAACTGGAAACTTAAGGATCACGCGGCCTTTGACAGCCGTCATCGCCTTAACAGGTCCATTGCGGCAGCAACGAGGTCTTCTTTCTTGGCCGTCAACCCGCCGCCTTGTGCGAGATCGGGTTTTCCGCCGCCCTTTCCCCCAAACCGCGCGAACAACGCCTTGAGAACCGCCGCGGCGTCGACGCTGCACTCTTTGCCGCGAGCGACGACCGCGAGCTGTGGCGTGGCCGTTGTGAAGAGCGCCGCAGTAGCGCGCGGATCTGACGAGGTTGCTGCAACGGCCAGGGCCTTGAGACCGGCCGCGTCCCACCCATCGAGAGCTTCCGCCACGATCAGACGATCGTCAAGACGCTCGCCGCGCGCGAGGAGCCCCTTCGCCTCGTGCGACGCGAGTTGCTCCTGGAGCGAGCGAATCGTGCGTTGAAGACTTTTGGCGTCGCCCTGAAGGCGTTCAACCGCACCAGCCAGTTCGGCGGGCCCAACGGACAGATGCTGCCGCGTCGCTGCGAACGCCTCGCGCCACAGGCGGAAACGCGAGAGGACGCGGCCGCCGCACAGAAACTCGACGCGCGATCCTCCACGAAATTTTTCAGTGCCAGTGATGGCGATCGTTCCAATCGCACCTGTCCGAGCGACGTGTGTCCCGCCACACGCCGACAGATCGAAGTCGTCGATCTCAATCAACCGCAAACGACCGCCGCGCGCCGGCTCCTTCCGGAGCGGCAGCGCCATGGCCTCTTCGGGGCTCGCAAACCTGATCGAGACGGGTCGATCCTCCCAAACAACACGATTGCTTTCACTTTCCGCTGCCGCCACTTCTGATGCCGTCACCTCTCGCGCGAGATCGACCGTCGCGGCCGCCGTTCCAAGATGGAAACTCTCCGTCCGGACGTCGAACAATCGATCGAAGGCGGCCGACAGGACGTGCTGTCCCGTATGCTGCTGCATGTGGTCGAAACGGCGGTCCCAGTCGATCGTTCCTGTCACGGTCGAGCCGACGTTGAGCGGTCGATCGACGACGTGAACGACCACATCGTCTTCGCGATCGATGACGTCGAGAACACGCGCGTCGCCGAGCACGCCGGTATCGAACGGCTGCCCGCCCGACGTCGGGTAAAAGACCGTTCGATCGAGCGCGACGTGCAGACGACCGTCGTGAGTCTCACATGAGGTCACGACCGCATCGAACGCGGTTCGATATGGCTCGAGGTAATACAGCCGCGTCGTCATGACACGTGCTGCGACGACGCTTCGGCGACCGGGGCTGCGGGCAGCTCGAAATAAAACACGGCGCCGCCGCCAACCGCGGGAGAGTAGCCGATCGTCCCGCCGTGCGACTGGACAATCCCGTAGCTGACCGAAAGGCCGAGGCCCGTCCCTTCGCCGACGGATTTGGTCGTGAAGAACGGTTGAAACAACTTCGATTCGTTTTCGCGAGGGACGCCCGCGCCCGTGTCGTGAATTTCGAGCCGCACGCGATCGCGCACGTCGCTCGTGCGGATGCGAATTCTCCTGACCGAGTCGGACTGCAGCACCGCCTGCTCGGCGTTGATCAAGAAATTCAACACCACCTGCTGAATCTCGGCGAACACCGCCATCACCGGCTGCTCTGCCTCGTCCTCGACAACGAGCTCGATGTCGTTCGTCTCGAGCTTCCGCTGGCGAAGCTCGACGACCGACTCGACGATGTCTCTCATCATGACGGGCGAGGGGTTCGACGTCTGCTGCCGGCCGAAGCGAGAGAGATTGTTGATGATGGCGCTCGCGCGCGTGCTTTCCTTCTGAATCAATTCCAGGTCGTTGCGCACCTCGCGCGGCAAATCGTTGCGCAGCTGCAAAAGATCGGCGAATCCCAGGATCGCCTGCAGTGGATTGTTCAGCTCGTGGGCGACACCAGCAACCAGGACACCGATGGCGGCCAGCCGCTCCTGCCTGATCACCTGCCGCTGCAGGCGTTCGAGCTCTTCGCGCATTCGCCGCTCCTCCGCGACCTGCGCGGACAGCGCTTCGTGCGCCTCGTTCAGCTTTCGCACCATCTCGATGAACGCCGCCTGGAGACGATCCATTTCGAGAGACGGCATGCGCGCGGCACGGAGGGGAGACAAGTCGCCGCTCGCCACGCGCTCGGCGCCGCGAATGGCCTGATCGAACGCTCCCGCGTGCTGCCGCACGATGAGGAATTCGAAGATGAACCCGAACAACAGGACGCCGATGCTGACGAGCAGCGTCCGCTCGAGAAACGGCCGTGCACGCTCGCGCGCGAGCGCGGTCGGGATTCCCACACTCACGAGCCATGGGCCCTGCGGGAAGTACTCATTTGCGAAGGCCCGCTCGATGCCATCCATCCCCGGCAGGATTTGGGAACGCGGCACCTCTCGCGCGGGCGCGGTGCCAAAGTCGACCTTTCGGCCGACGTACCGCGCACGGTCACGGCTGCGCGCCAGAACGACGCCCTCGTCGTCGGTGATTGTGATCACCGAGCCCTCGGGCAGCGGCACACGTTCGATCTCGTCCTGCAGGGCGCTGAGGTCCAGGCCGCGTTCGAGATACACGACCATCACCGAAGCAATCGAATGGCTTTCGGCCTCGATGTGGCTGATCTGCTCGAGGTACGTCGCTCGCGACGACAACGCCACCACGCCAATCAGCGGCAGGAGGATGGCGGCGTTGATGATGATGATTTGGCGGCGGAGCGGTAGTGCCACGCGACGATCTTAACCTCTTCAGCGGAGCAATGGGTCGGCGACGCCAGCGGCGGCGAAGCCTGCCGCGCGCAAGCGGCAACTGTCGCAGTGTCCGCACGGCCTCCCCTCCGGCAGCGGGTCGTAGCAGCTATGCGTCTGCGCATAATCCAGTCCGAGCGACAGCCCGAGCTCGATGATTTCGGTTTTCGACATGGCAATCAGGGGCGTGTGAATTTTCAGCGTTGCCCCTTCGACACCGGCGCGAGTGGCGAGACGCGCGAGCGTTTCAAAGGCCGCAATGAACTCAGGCCGGCAATCCGGATAGCCGGAGTAATCAAGCACGTTCACGCCGATGAAGATGTCGCGCGCGCCGAGTATTTCCGCCCACCCCATGGCGAGCGCGAGAAAGATCGTGTTCCGTGCGGGAACATACGTGATCGGAATACGCGAGGGATCGATCGGCTGATCCTTCGGGACGGGAATCGAGGACGTCAGCGCGGATCCGCCGATCTGCGATAGATCGACTGCGAGCTCCAGGTGTTGACGTGCGTCCAGGAGACCGGCGATGGCCCGGGCTGATTCGACCTCGCGCGCGTGGCGCTGTCCATACTGAATCGTGAGTGCGTAGAGCTCAAAACCATCGCGGCGGGCAACCGCGGCCGCCGTGTACGAGTCGAGCCCTCCGCTCAACAGCACGACCGCGCGACGGGGCGCGCTTGCCTCGCCCGCCACTCAGACTCCTCGAACGTCGGGTCCCCAGATGTACTTGTGTGCTTGAAGCTGGAGCCGAACGGGTAGCGAGTCGGCCAGGATCCAGCCGGCCAGCTCCTTCGCGTCCATAACACCGTGGACCGGTGAAAACAGGACGGCCGACACCCGATCCGCCAGCCGCTCGCGGGTCACCACGTCGCGAGCGAACTCGTAATCGATCCGGTCCTTGATGACGAACTTCAGCTGATCTTTCTCGCTCACGCGTTGAAGGTTCGTCCAGTCTGTCTTGTCCGACTCACCCGAGCCCGGACACTTGACATCGACGATACGCACCACGCCGGCCGGCACGCGCTCGATGCTTCGATGTCCGCCGGTTTCGAGAAGAACCGTCTTTCCCGCGTCGAGCAGACGATCCATCAGCGGGTAGACCTCCTGCTGCAGGAGCGGCTCCCCACCGGTGACTTCGACCATGGAGCAGTGATACCGCTCGACTTCGCGAATGACCTCGTCCACCGACATCTTGCGGCCTTCGTAGAACGCGTACGGTGTGTCACACCAACTGCAACGAAGATCGCACGCGGTGAGGCGCACGAACACACACGGCTCGCCTGCGAAGGTCGATTCGCCCTGAATCGAGTGGAAGATCTCGTTGATGGTCAGCATCGTCGCCCGAATTTTCCATTTTAATAGACCGTATGGCTGTTCGAATTGGCACGTCCGGCTGGAACTATCCCAGCGGACGCGGGACGTGGAACGGGATCTTCTACCCGGTTCGAGGGCAACGCCCGCCGAAATTCGACGATCTGCGCTTCTACGCCGAGCGCTTCAACACCGTCGAGGTGAACTCCACCTTTTATGGCCAGCCGCGGGCGCAGGTGTCGCTTGGATGGGCGAAGCGAACACCAGCAGGGTTCGAGTTCGCCGTCAAGCTGTATCAGAAGTTCACGCACCCGGACATGGCCCGCGACAAGACTGCCGTGAGCATCTCTGATGTGGACGAATTCAAACGCGGCATCGAGCCGTTGGCGGCCGCGGGTAAACTCGGACCGCTGCTCGCACAGTTTCCCGCGAGCTTCAAGGATTCGCCCGAGGCGCGCGACCATGTGCGGTGGCTGCTCGAAACCTTTCGCGACTACCCGGTGACGCTGGAACTGCGGCACAGGAGCTGGAGCGACGACGCCCCTGCCGTCTTCGATTTGCTGAACGACTTCGGTGCCGCGTGGACACAGATCGACGAGCCGAAATTCCGCTTCTCGATCCGGCAGGACATGATGCCGAACGTGAAGACGTTCTACTATCTGCGGCTGCACGGACGGAATGCCGAGGAGTGGTGGGAGCACGAACGGTCGGAGGACCGCTACAACTATCTATACTCGGAAGCGGAACTCAAACCGTTTGCGCGGGTGTTACAGACGGCGCGTGCGCAGGTGAAAAAGCTGTACGCCTATATGAACAATCACTTCGCGGCGCAGGCCGTTGCCGACGCCGCCGTGTTGCGCTACTTGCTCGACGAGCCGGTCACCGAACCGATGCCCGCCGAGCTCGTCGAGCGTTATCCGATGCTCGAAGGGAAAGTCGTTACTTCGCCTCCTTCACGGTTACTCTGATGATCCGATCGCCGACGGCGATCTTCTGCACGACATCCATTCCCGAGATCACTTTTCCAAACACGGTGTACTGGCCATCGAGCTGCGGCGTGGGCCGCAGCGTCACATAGAACTGGCTGTCCGCTTTGCTCGCATCACCGGCGTGCGCCATCGCGACCGCACCGAGTACGTGCGTGCGCGTTTTCGAGAATTCCGCCGCGCCAATTGGAGTGCCACTGCCTCCTCTGCCCCACTCGTCCTTTTTCGTCATATCGCGCGAGGCGGGATCGCCCATTTGAATGACGAAGTTCGGTACGACGCGGTGGACGCGCTGGCCGTTGTAAAACCGCTTCTGCACGAGTCCGACGACATGCTTGACGGTTTTGGGCGCTTCGTTGGGATAGGTCTCGAATTCGAAGGTGCCCTTCTCGGTCTCGACGGCGATGACTGGTCCAGTGCCGGTCGACGTGGCGCCTTCGGCGGCCGGTTTGGCCGGTGTCTTCGCTGCCGGTGTCTTCGCCACGGGTGTTTTCGCGGCGGGCTTCTGCGTCCCGCGGCTTTGCGCAAATGCAGGCCCAGCCGCAACGGAGATCATCACCACGAGAGCACTCACGATTCGCGTTAGGCGCATACTGATCGGCTCCTATGACACGGATTCAAAAAGACCACAGATTCCACAGACTACACAGATTACACAGTTTTTCGGAATCAATCACCTTGCCTGAAGACGCGTCATCGTGACGTTCGCGCTTCATGGACCGTTTCTGCTGCGCGGGTCGTTTCCTGTCTTCGTGACCGTTCGTGCTTGCGTGTTCCGATCTTCGGGCACACCGAAGCCAACGCACAGGTGCCGCAACGTGGATACAGCGGCCGGCAGACGTTCTGTCCCCACGTGACGAGATAGAGATTGAGGTACGGCCACCACCGCTGGTCCGTTGCTCGATAGAGCGCCTGCTCCGTTTCGTTCGGCTCACGCGTACGCACCCATCCCATCCGGTTCGAGATGCGATGGACGTGCGTGTCGACACAAATGTTCTTCACACTCTGGAAACCGAGAATCAGCACGAGGTTCGCGGTCTTGCGTCCCACACCTGGAAGCGTCAGGAGCTCTTCGAGTGTGCCGGGCACGCTGCCGCCAAAGCGCTGAACGATGGCTTCGCACGTGGCTTTTACGAACCGCGCCTTGTTCCGATAGAAGCTCACGGGATAGATCAGCGTTTCGATCTGCTTCACGGGCAGTGCGGCCATTGCCTTCGGCGTTCGCGCGGCGCGGAAGAGTTTTCGAGACGCCGCGTCTGTCGTTGCGTCCTGAGTGCGCGCCGACAGGATGGTGCCAATCAGAATCTGAAACGGGTCCTCGTCGTACTCCTCTGAGATCTTCTCGACGGCCGGCAGTTCCATGCCGTCGATCTCACGAGCGAGCGTCCGCATGACGTGTTCGACACGCTCGGCGCTGGGCTTGGGCGGTCTGGCCGAACGTGGAGCTTTGGTTTCGCAGAGTGGCCGCAAAATCGCCAACGGCCGACGAGAAGAAACGGCTCTCATACGGGAGTGATGGGCGGTTTGCCAGCGAGCACCGCCAACACGTTCGACGCGGCGAGGTCGGCCATCGCGGTCCGCGTTTCCGTTGTCGCGCTGGCAAGATGCGGAATCAGCA
>DASPWV010000122.1:0-9775 GCA_035637635.1 Vicinamibacterales bacterium
TCCCCCGCTTCCAGAACACTGTTGTGGTCACGTACAAGTTGTTGGAGGGTGCCGGCGTGGTCCGCCTCGGGCTGCGTCCGCTGCTGAATGCCCGGCCGCACGAGGCGCCCGTCGATCATCCGCTGCCGGCATCTCCGTCGCTGACGGTTCGTGACGAATTTCACGAAGTGCACATGGCGGCAGACGTCCCCCCGCTGCGCCTCGCCACTCGCGGCGTGCCGGCGGCGTTTACCTTCGACGCGTTGACGGTCAAACATCTGCACTACCGGCTCGAGGAAAGTCGCGGCTACCAGGCGAGCGGCGACGGCTGGAGCCCGGGCTACTTTCGTACCGATCTCACCGCAGGCCAATCGGTGTCGCTCGTTGCCTCGACCGAAACCCTGGAAATGATGACCGCGCTTTCACCAGAAGAAGCGCGGCTGTCCGAGCTGGAGCGGCGACGCCGCCTGCTCCTCGCGGCGTCGCCCACACTTGCCGATCACGCGACCGCCGAAATGATCATGGCCGCCGATCAATTCGTGATTACGCCGGCGGGACGCGTCGAAGATGCAGCACGCGCGCACGCCGCGGGCGACGAGGCACGCACCGTCATCGCGGGGTATCACTGGTTCACCGACTGGGGGCGCGACACCATGATCAGCCTCGAAGGGCTGACGCTCACCACCGGGCGCGTCAACGAGGCGAGAGATATTCTGCGGACGTTCGCGTACTACTTTCGCGACGGGATCATCCCGAATCTCTTTCCTGAAGGCAACAAGGAAGGCCTGTACAACACCGCCGATGCGACGATGTGGTTTTTCCACGCCGTACATAGGTATCTGGAAGTCACAGGCGACTGGGCCACCGTGCAGCTCCTCGTGCCGAGGCTCGACGACGCGGTGGCGCATCACGTCCGCGGCACGCGGTTCAATATCGGCATCGATCCGGAAGACGGGCTGTTGCGGCAGGGAATCGACGGTCTGGCGCTTACGTGGATGGATGCGAAGGTTGAAGATTGGGTCGTCACACCGCGCCGCGGGAAGACCGTCGAGATCAATGCGCTTTGGTACAACGCTTTGTGCGTACTTGCCGACTGGCACGAACGCGACGGCCAACAGGCACGTGCCGACGAGCTGCGCGCCCTTGCGACCCGCGTTCGCCAATCGTTCAACCGGCGGTTCTGGTATGAAGCCGGCGGCTACTTGTACGACATCGTCGACGGCGTGAATGGCGATGACCCGGCGTGTCGTCCTAATCAGATTCTTTCCTTTGCGCTGCGCTATCCCGTCCTCGAAAAGTCCCGATGGTCCGCCGTGCTCGACGTCGTGCAGACACGGCTCCTCACTCCGGCGGGACTCCGCTCATTGGATCCGGGGCATGCCGACTACAAGCCGAAGTACTACGGCGATCTTCGCGCACGCGACGCGGCATACCATCAGGGCACTGTGTGGGCATGGCTGATTGGGCCCTTCATCGATGCGTGGATCAACGCGCATCCGGGCCAGCCTCACGAAGCGCGCAAGTTTCTGCACCGCTTCCTGTCGCACCTGGATGAAGCGTGCATCGGATCAATCAGCGAAATCTTCGATGCCGAGGAGCCCTACACGCCGCGCGGCTGCGTCGCGCAGGCGTGGAGCGTTGCCGAAGTGCTGCGATGCTGGGTCAAGACGGCCACGAGAGGCGAGACCGAACGCGCGGCGTCGGAGTTGGCGGCGCATGGCGCGCCCGTGCCGGGCCTCGACGCGTGAATGGCGACGGACGGGTCGTCGTTCCAGCCGATTGTCAGAAAAACGAGATGGCAGGCGCGGCAATCAGCCCGCTGTCGGCGAAACGGCGCGCGACACGCGACGCGTTCGTGCGGAGTTCACCCACACTGAGTGAAGGCGCGTCATGATATCGCCTCGCGAACAACTCGGTTCGCCGAGCAATATCAACATCATGGGGCCGCATCGCGCGATACGTTTCCGAACGCAGCAAATCGCGATGGATGATATCGGTGGGACCGAAGTGACTCTTCAGGATCTGTGCCTTCAATCGCCGTGAGTCTGCTCCAAAGTCAACGCGCACGCCCTGTTCCCAATCCGGGCGCCGACGAGTACCGTGTACAGGTTCTGGACCATCGTGAACGCATTGAAACTCCAGCACCAGTGGCGCATCGCCGCCAAAACGCGGCAGAAGCAACGCCGTGAGCTGAACGGCGAGCGCGGTGGCGTCGTGATCGAGATTGGTTCCTTCGATCGCGTGTGTAATCAAGAGCCGCGGCTCGACTGCCTTGACTGCAGCCGAGACGAGCCACGTCAGCGTTTCCAGATCGTGCGCAAGCGTTCCGCTCTCGAGACCAAGTTCGTGGCAGTGTTCCGCCGGAAGTCCGGTGAGCGTAATCGCGTCCGGCGCTGGATTCCTTTTCGGCCCTGTCAGGCGAAAGACGGACGCCCGATCGTACAATCGCGAGAGCAGCCACGACGCGCCAAGACACTCATCACCGGCATGCGAGACAATGACGGCCGCCTGAACATCGGGTGCGGGATCGTCAGAGAAGATGGCTTCCAGCAACTCGTCTCGCGTGCTCGCGACCGCCGGGGTCATTCTTGCTCTTCCTCGAGTTCCTCGTCTTCTTCGTCGTCTTCGTCGAGATCTTCGCCTTCCTCGTCGTCTTCCTCGAGATCCTCGTCCTCATCGTCTTCGTCGTCTTCGTCGTCTACGCCCTCCTCGGCCTCGTCCTGATCCGCCTGGAGAACGTCTTCTTCATCCTGAACCGCGCTGCGATATGGGCTTGCGGCCGAGAAGATTCCTGATGATGACGGCTGCGATGCACGTCGCGCGAAGGTGTGGTGGCAGAGCTCGATCAGCTCATCGGTCATTGAGGCCTCCGGATGAATTGTCATGTGTGCCGCACGAGAACGCAAGCCACTTGCCAACAGCCGCGGTACTTCGCTTGCATCAGCTGCCCGTGAATGTATGCGGTAAGGAACGCACGCGCCGCGGGCCTTCGATATGGTACCGACAGCACCGATGGAATACGGCGGATACGTTCAGGAGCCGGTTTCCGATACGTCAGCGCCGATGGGCGCGCGATCTCAGACAAGGCCACGCTCGCACGCATCAAATCACTCATCATTCCGCCAGCGTGGACGGACGTCTGGATTTCACGTGACGCGAAGTCGCATCTCCAGGCAACGGGCCGTGACGCGCGAGGCCGAAAGCAGTATCGCTATCATCCGCGTTGGCGAGAATTCAGCCACCAGACGAAGTACTCGCGATTGGTGCCCTTCGCCTACGCACTCCCCCGCATCCGGCGGCGCGTCGCACAGGATCTCGCCGAGCCACGACTGTCGAAGAACAAGGTATTAGCGGTCGTCGTACAGCTGCTGGAGAAGACACTCATTCGAGTCGGCAGTCTCGAGTACGTCCGCGCCAACGGTTCGTTCGGGCTGACAACCTTGCGCGATCGCCATGTCAAGATTTGCGGCCCTGCAGTAAGGTTCGAATTCAAGGGCAAGAGCGGCATCAAGCAATCGCTCGAGTTGAACGACACGCGGCTCGCGCGCATCGTCAAGCGGTGCCGGGATCTGCCGGGTCAGGAACTCTTTCAGTATGTCGACCACGAGGGTAGCCGCCGCGCAATTTCGTCGACGGATGTCAACGATTACGTGCGTGAGGCTGCTGGCGAGGCGTTTTCGGCGAAAGACTTCCGGACATGGGCGGGAACACTCCGGGCCGCCTGCGAGCTTCGAGCAGCAGCGCGTGAGCGATCGGCCCGGAAAAACAAGTCGGTACTCGTGGCGGCCATTAAAGCCGTCGCCGGGCAGCTCGGCAACACACCCGCGGTGTGCCGCGCATGCTACATCCATCCGGCCGTGCTCGAAGCGTACGCCGACGGTTCGCTCCAGCAACGACTCTCGCGGAAACGAAAAGTGGCGCGCTTGAGTAGCGACGAAGCGGCGCTTCTGGCACTCCTGGAAACGCAGCGCAGTTGGCGCGAACAGCTGGCCGAAGCAGCGAGGGTCGCATGACGCCGCTGCCGTACGGTCTCCTCGTGCTGCTGGTGTTGGCGATGCCGATTGCCTCTCTCTCGTGGAGCGTCACGCACGAAGACATCTTCAAGGAGGCGCGCGAATCCCTCGTCCGGCGCAGCGAGAAAGCAAATCTGCTCACGCGAAAACTGACTTATCTCTTTCTCTGCGAGTACTGCTTCAGCCACTGGGTCACGCTCGGCGTGGTCATGGTCACCGGATTCCGGCTGCTCTACGACGACTGGCGAGGCTATGCGATCAGCGGCTTGTCGCTCGTTTGGATTGCCAATCACTACATGAGCCTCTTCGGGCGGTTGAGGCTCGGCATTCGCAGCGAACGCATCGACGTGAGCCTCAAAGAGGAATTGCGCGACCAGGTCGTCGAAGAGAACGAGCGCAAGCCACAGCGTCAGTTTCGAAGTTCCGCCAGGCACTGAAAGCCGTGACTGCGACACAAAAGGAAATGGCAGCGTTCGTGCCGACGCTTGGAGCGATCGTCGGCGATCAAGGTGTCACATTTCGCACGTGGGCGCCCGTTCAGGAAGAAGTGCATGTGGTACTGGGTGAGCGCGAGTTTCCGATGTCGCGCGACACGCGCGGCTATTTCACCGCCCGAATCAAGGAAGCCGCGCCTGGCCAGCGGTACTGGTTCCGCTTGCGCGAAGGTCTCAGGCCCGATCCTGCATCGCGCTTTCAACCGGAGGGCCCGCTTGGTCCGTCGGAGATCGTCGACCCGGCCCAATATGCGTGGTCGGACGAAGCGTGGCGCGGCGCGCCGCCAGCGCATCAGCACGTGTTTTACGAAATGCACCTCGGGACGTTCACACCGGAGGGGACGTGGCGCGCGGCAGAATCGCACCTTCGCGAGTTGGCTGACCTTGGCATCACGACCCTCGAGCTCATGCCCATCGCCGAGTACCCCGGACGTTTCGGTTGGGGATACGACGGTGTCGATTTTTTTGCGCCATCGCATTTGTACGGCACGCCCGATGACGCCAAGCATTTCATCGACGTGGCGCATAGCGCCGGCCTCGCCGTCATTCTCGACGTCGTCTACAACCACTTTGGTCCCGTTGGAAACTATTTGCGCGATTTCGCGCCGGCGTTTTTCGGCAAACCCGGCGAGTGGGGTGACTCGTTGAATTACGACGGACCGGGCTCAGGGCCCGTACGAGCATTCACTATCGAAAACGCTGCCTTCTGGATCGCCGAGTACCACTTCGATGGTCTGCGCTTCGATGCGACCCAGGGCATCACCGACTGTTCATCCGAACACATCGTTTCGGAAATGTGCCGCGCCGCCCGAGTGGCCGCGGGCGCTCGACGAGTGTTTCTGGTCGGTGAAAGCGAACCGCAGGACACGCGACTTCTGCATCACACTCGCACCTATCAAGATGGATTGGACGCCATCTGGAACGACGACTGGCACCACGCGGCCGCCGTGGCGTTGACGGGACGCCGCGAGGCCTACTTCACCGATTATGAAGGCACCGCCAGCGAGTTTGCGGCGATGGCGCGGCATGGCTTCCTTTACCAGGGTCAGTGGTACTCGTGGCAGCGCGAGCCGCGCGGCGGCTATTCCTTCGGTCTTCCCTCCGCATCGTTCGTCTGCTTTCTGGAGAATCACGATCAGATTGCCAACACCGGAGCAGGCCACCGGCTGTTTCATCACGTCAGCCAGGCGAAGTGGCGTGCTCTCACCGCGCTGTTGCTTGCGGGCCCGCAATTGCCGCTGCTCTTTCAGGGGCAGGAGTTTGCGTCCTCGCGGCCGTTCACGTACTTCGCCGACCATGACGGGGATCTCGGTGACGCAGTGCACAAAGGACGGTTGGCGTTCCTTTCGCAATTCCCCGGCATGACCACTCCACAGGCACAACAAGCCATTCGGCCGCCCAATGACGTGGCGGCGTACAGCGAGTGCAAACTCGATCGTGCTTCGGATCAATCCCGTGGCGCTGTACTGACACAGTTCCATCGCGACCTATTGAAGCTGCGGCGAACAGATGCGGTGCTGTCGCGGTTGGGAACGGGAGAGGTCGCAATCGAAACGTCGGCGCCTACACGCGACATCGTTCTTCTGCGCTATATCGCGGCGGCGGGCCAGCGGCTATTGATCGTGAACCTCGGCGCAGACGAGCTGTCCTCCATGAACGACCCGCTCTTCGCACCGCCGCCGCAGCACCGGTGGGAGCTGCTTTGGAGCTCGGAACACTCGGATTACGGCGGGGGAGGTGCGCTTCCCTTTGTCGAGGCGGGCCGATGGCTCATACAGGCGTTATCGGCAACGGTCGTGGCTGCCGTACCAACAGAGCGCAGTGCCTGAACAATCGACAGCAGCTTATCCCGCGCTATCGCGTCGAGCCTTTCTTGAGGGCACCAATGAGCACCTGCAACGCGGCGGCGTAGTTGTCGTCAGCCTCGGTGAAGGTCTTCATGTAGTCCTGCTCGGACATCTTGTCTTCGCGCCAGTTTCCGTCGAAGCGGAAGCTCTTGGCGCTCTTGTCCTGCGTGTCGAACGGCTGATTCGGCTCGCGTCTGGCCTTCAGTCCGTCAGCGCCCAAATCGGTGATGAGAACCTTGCTCTCCTGGATGGACGCCGCATTCAAATCGATGTACACGTCACGGAACTCGCTGCGCGCGATCTTCTCGGTGAGAATCGGCGGCGCCGAGTGGCGCGCAGAGACGACGAGCAATTGACCTGGAAAGTACAAAGCCGCAACGAACTGGTCCGCAGCCGCGGGCGATTTCGCCGCAATGCTATCGAGCTTGCGCTCCTGAAGCAACGCGGCGAGCTCCCTGGCGAACGCCGCCGAATGAGAGTCCTGCGCGTAAACGAGCGGTGCAGATGTGGCGCTCGCCAGTATTCCGACGATAACAACGGCCGCGAATCGGGCGAAACGTGATACTTGCATGGTGTTCTCCGTGTATTCGAGCAGGTCTATCATCGGCTGTCGCCGGAGTCAACCGATGAAAAGCGATTCTTCCTCGTCCTCCGCGCGGCGGGACGTGGGTGTCGTGCGACGTTGTGTAATCTCGCGCATGCCCTTGATCGCCGCCATGGCGGCCCGGACGCCCGCCACGAGCGCCATTCCTTCGCGCGCGGGACCGGCAATGAAGCCCTGCGCTGTTTTGAGCGTCTGATCGACCCGCATGGCAAGCTCGCCGAAGACCTGATCGAAGCGCTCCACTTGCGACGCCGCGAGCGATGCCGCACGCGATGCCTCCGCGCTCATCGCCGTCAGATTCGCCAGGAGCGGCTTGACGCTCGTCTCCATATCGGAGGCGAGCTGGTCGACGCGACGCGCAACCCGCAGACCCGCCACGATAGCGCCCACCTGCACGATCGACATGATCGCCACAGCGACCGCGATAACGCCAAGCAGGACCTCGGCCGTCGTGGTCAGCACTTAGCCTTCCTGTGGTCGGTCCGCCGGCGAACCCGTTGGGACGGCGGATCCAGATTGCTGCCCGCCTTGTCCACGCGCCTGCTGAAACGCTTCCCGACCGCGACTGATGGCGTCTGTCACGTCCTTGCGGCGCTGCTCGTAGTATTCACGCCCGTTGTCGAGGGCCTCGCGCGCCTTCGCGCGCCCCTCCCGTGCCTTTTGCCCCAGGTACTCCCGCGTTTCTTCGCCTGCCGCCGGCGCAAAAAGCAGCGCCAGCGTGGCCCCCGTGAGCGCGCCGCAAACGAACGCCACCATGATGGTTCCGCCGCCGATATCCCTGTTGTCGGCCATGACTGGCTCCTATTGCCTAAAAAATACTGACTTTGACGTTTAGATATTTCTTCGGGTCTTTCCGGATTTCGGCCAGGAGCCCGCGCAATTCGCCCACAGCCTGGTTCATGTTCTCATATAACTGTTTGTCCCGCAGCAGTTGTCCGGCAGTGCCCTCGCCCTCATTCAGACGCGTCGTCAGCGTGTCGAGACGCTGCGCAACGCTGTTGAAGCGGTCGTACACTGCAGTATCGGTCATGAACCTGCCCGCGGTCCCCTCTCCGCGATTCAATCGCTCTGTGATCCCTTCGAGGTTTTTCGACGTGGATGTCAGTGAGTTGGCGAGCGCCGGATCGTTCAACAATCGGCCGAGCGAGCCTTCACCGCTTCGAATGCGGCTGGTCACCTCATTGAGATTGGCGACAGAGGCGTGGAGCTCCTCATACAGGCGCGGATCGTTGTTCAGACGCCCCAGCGTGCCTCTTCCCCGATTGATCGCATTTGTGACTTGCTCGGCCGAGTTGATAAAGCGCTGCAGATCCTCGTAGACCGCTTCGTCGGTCACGAACCGGCCGACTGTCCCTCGTCCGGAGCGGATGTCTCTGAGGAGAGCAGTCGCCTCTTGCAGGCCTTCGTTCGCCTGCGTCGCCACTTCGGCGATAGAACCCGCTGCTTTCCCTGCGGGGACATAACCCCAGTCAGGAACGGGCGTGCCTTTGCTGGAGGAGGTGATATCGACCGCCGACTCGCCGAGCAGCGAAACAGCGCCGAGGGTCGCGCGTGAGTCGGTCGTGATCCGCGGCCGATTCTCTTCCTTGACCTCCATCGTCACTTCGACTTGGTCTCCGAGAAACTTGATGTTGCTGACCGACCCGACCTCGACGCCCGCCACCCGGACGGGCGCGCCTTCCTTGAGGCCGGCGATGTTCGGAAAGACGGTCTTCAGCGAATAGCGCTGCCAGAAGAAGCCGCTTTCGCCGCTCAGCAGAAAGATGAGCGTGCCGGCCAACACCAGCGCGACGATCGTGATGAGGCCAATCTTCAGTTCCGACCAGGCGAGTGAACGAGTGCGCGGCATGACCTGTCCTTTATGACAAAAACGATTTGAGATACGGATCGTTCGAGAGCCGCAGCTCCGCCGCGTGCCCCTCGAAGTGAACGCGCCCGTCTTTCAACATGATGAATTCGGCTTCTTCCGCCTTCTTCTCGTCCGCGGGTACGATCCGAATGTCGTTTCCGTCGCGGATTGCCTCGTACGTGGCGACGCGAAACGCGTCGCGCAGCTGGTGCGTCACGACGATTGAGCTCACGTTCTCGAGGTCCCGCAGCTTGATGATTTCGTTGTCCACCGTGTCCGCCGTAATCGGATCGAGTCCGGTGGTCGCTTCGTCGTAGAGCAGGATGCGCGGCTTGTATGACATCGCCCGCGCAATGGCCACACGTCGCCGCTGGCCGCCAGACAGCTCCGAGGGCATCTTGTCGATGTGTTCGGCGAGGCCGATGAAGCCGAGGACCTCCTCGACTCTCCTGCGAATCTCGTCGAGCGGCATGTCGGTTTCTTCATAGAGCTTGTAGCCGACGTTCTCGGCAACCGTCAGCGAGTCGAAGAGCGCGCCTTCCTGGAAGACCATTCCGAGATCCGCGCGCACTTTCATCATCTCGGCTTCGTTCAAGGTGTCGACGCGCTCGCCGTTCACCCAGATCACTCCGGTGTCCGGCCTCAGCAATCCGAGCGCAAGCTTGAGAACGGTCGATTTGCCCGAGCCGCTCGCACCGAGAAAGATTTTCGTGTGGCCGCTGAGCAGCGTAAAGCTCACTTCACGCAGCACGACCTTCTCGTCGAACGCGAGGGAAACTTTCTCGAAAACCATGACCGGCGCATTCGGGCCACTGAGTGCCTCTTCGAGCTCCGGTGAGCGTTCGGCCACAATCCTCATCAGTACATCAAGGTAATCAACAATCGCGTTATGAAGAAATCGACGGCAATCACCGCCACCGATGACGCCACGACGGCGCTGGTCGTAGACCGACCAACCCCTTGCGTCCCGCCGCTCGTCCGCAGTCCGA
>DASPWV010000123.1:0-2683 GCA_035637635.1 Vicinamibacterales bacterium
TAGTGCCCGATTTCAGCTCCGCGAGGGAGCAGTTCGTCCGAGCCGAATCCCGATTGCACCTAGGCGAATTCCTTCCCGCGCACATCGGCAGGATCGCGACCGGCATTGAACTGAACCGCGAACTGAACCGCGAATCGAACCGGGGCCGATCCGGGCGGGCGGGCAAATCCCTGCTGGTGACCCGCGATCGATGCTACCCTGCGACCAAGTCATGAAGCGCATCCATCCGAAACAAGGGCCGTTTGTCGCCGTCACCGTCGTGATGCTGGCGAGCGCCAGCGTGAGCGCCGATTACCCGGTCATGTCGCATCGGCTCCTCGCCGATCCGGGTTCGCTCGTCTACAACGGTCGCGTCTACCTCTACACGTCGAATGACGACGACAACACGAACCACAGCTATCAGATGAAGTCGATCGTGTGCGTGTCCAGTGTCGACATGAAGAACTGGACCGATCACGGCGAGGTGTTCCGCGTGCCGCAAGGCGCGTCGTGGGCCACGAACTCCTGGGCACCAGCCGTCATCGACCGCAACGGAATCTTCTATTTGTATTTTGGCAACGGTGCCGCCGGAGTAGGCGTCGCCACGAGCGCCAGCCCGACGGGCCCATTCAGCGATGCGCTCGGTCATCCGTTGATCAACTCGGCGACCCCCGGCGCATCGGGTACCAGCCAGTGGTATTTCGATCCGGCGGTCTTCATCGATGACGACGGACAGGCTTACCTTTACTTCGGCGGCAACAAGCCGAGCAACGCGCGGGTGATCAAGTTGAACAGCGACATGATCAGCGTCTCAGGATCGGCGATGGCGATCGCGGCCCCAGACTTCTTCGAGGGTTCCTGGATGCACAAGCGAAACGGTGTCTATTACTACTCGTACGTCACCCAGCCCGCGTCGCACATCGACTACATGACCAGCACGACCAGCCCGATGTCAGGATTTACCTACCGCGGCGTGGTCTTGCCGAACGATGGATCGATCAACAACTGGAACAACGTTCACGGCGCGATCTTCGATTTTGGCGGCAAGTCCTATATCGCCCACCATAACCGCTACATCTCGAACACAATCAGGATTGGACCAACCAACAGCAAGCGCAATCTGGCCCTCGAAGAGTTGAACTACAACCCAGACGGCACCATCCAGCAGGTCCCTTGGACGACGGACGGCGTCACACAACTCGTCGCCGTGAATCCGTTCGTCCGTCAGGAAGCGGAGATGTTCAATAGGGACAGCGTCATCCAAACCGGCGGTATCGAAACCGAACCGTGCGGCGAGGGTGGCATGGACGTCACCGCCATCGCGAACGGCGATTGGATCGTGGTCAGGGGCGTCGATTTTGGCGTTGGCGCCAGCGGCTTCAGCGCGCGCGTCGCCAGCGCCGCCGCCGGCGGCAACATCGAACTGCGCCTCGACAGCACCGCCGGGGCGATCATCGGCGCGTGCACCGTGACCGGCACGGGCGGGTGGCAGACCTGGACGACGGCAACCTGCGCTGTGGTCGGGGCAGCGGGAATGCACGATCTCTACCTACGGTTCACGGGCGGCAGCGGATCGCTGTTCAACGTCAACTGGTGGTTGTTCAATTGAACCCCTGGCTCCGCTCGGGCGGTGAATGCCGTCGGCGACGGCCAGGTCGGGGCGGCGGGTCAGCTTAGCGGCCGTCAGCCGAGCTGGGTCAACATCGTCTCGGCGTTGCTGACCTCGAACTTGCCCGGCTGCTCGACGTTCACCTGTTTGACGACTCCGTCGTCGACGAGCAGCGAGAAGCGACGCGAGCGGATGCCCATGCCGTCCTTGGCCAGATCGCGGTCGAGCCCGAGCTTCTTCGTCAGCTCGGCATTGCCGTCACCGAGCATGCGGAGCTTGCCGATCGCGCCTTGCTCGCGCCCCCATGCGGCCATGACGTAGCCGTCGTTGACCGACACACACCAGACCTCGTCGACCCCGCGCGCTTTGAGCGCGTCGAGGTTGGCGACGTAGCCAGGCAGGTGCTTCGCCGAGCAGGTCGGCGTGTACGCGCCGGGCAGACCGAACACGACGATGCGTTTGCCCTTCGCCGCCGCGATCGTGTTGACGGGGTTGGGCGACAACGGACACGCCTCGCCGAATTCCGTGGTCTCCGTCAGGGTCGCTTCCGGGAGCTTGTCGCCGATCGTGATCATGCGTAGGTCCTAGGTCACCCCGGTGAAAGAGGCAAGCGGTCAGAGACCAGCTTGTTGACGAGCGTGGAGTGACGCAACGCCAGCCGCAGGGCCACGCTCGTCAGAAGAGCCAGGCGCCGCGAGCCATCAGCGTCGCCACGAACACGATGGCGACGACCAACGCCAGCTCGAGATCGTTCAGCCGGACGAGCCGCGACAGCGGCGCGGTTTCCCACGGCGTCTTGGCCTGGCGGCGCGCGCGGCGCCAGCGAATGAAGGTGACCATCGGGAAGATCTCGAGCAGCACGACGAGCAGGAACAGACTCATCTTCACGTAGAAGAACCCGTTTCCGAGATAGAAGGCCGATACCTTTTCCAGCCCCGCGAACACGCGTACGAGGCCGGTCGCGACCCACAAGCCGGCAGCGGCGCCCCACAGCGCATCCGCCCGGAACAGACTCGCCAGCACCCGCTCGCTCCGCTCGCCTCTGGCCAGATCGCGCAGTCTGATCCCGCGCACGAGCACGCTCCCGAACCCGAG
>DASPWV010000124.1:0-11172 GCA_035637635.1 Vicinamibacterales bacterium
TCCGATATTTCAGCCACCCGGGATCGTTCTTCACTTGCGGGTCATTCGCTTCATCATGGCCAGTGACGAGATACTCGACGAGATCGTTGATGTTGCGTGCGCCCATGTCTGGAAACGCCGGCATGCGGCCGGTGCCCTGACGGATGATCGCCGCAATATCGTCACGCGGCCTCCGATCGCCAATGCCCTCGAGTGACGGCGCGACGGTCGTCCCCTTCTTGTCTTCGCGATGGCAAGTTGCGCACTTGCTCGCGTAGAGCGAGGTGGTGCTGTTCGGAATCAACTTGATGATCCATGGCATCTCGTTCGAGTTGACGTAGAGAAGCGCCGTCTCGGGATCGAAGGCCGCGCCGCCCCACTCAGCGCCTCCATCGAAGCCTGGAAACACGATCGTGCCCTCGAACGACGGCGGCACGAACATGCCGGCCTTCATCGTGCGGAACCGCTCGACGACGGCCGCGTGTGCTTCAGGCGTGCGCGTCGTCAGCATGTTCTCGGTGAGCCCTTGTCGCGCAAACGGCGGAGGCTTCAGCGGATGCGGCTGCGTCTCAGCCAGCTTCTCGCCGTCAACGGAAGAGGCCGGTACTTTTCGAGCCTCGATTGGGAAAAGCGGCTTGCCGTTCCGGCGATCGAACACATAGACGAACCCCGTCTTGGTGATCTGCGCCACCGCGTCGACGCGCTGCCCGTCGCGCCGCACCGTGACGAGAGTCGGCGGCGCAGGGAAATCCCAGTCCCACACGTCGTGATGGATTGCTTGGAAATGCCAGACGCGGCGCCCCGTGCGTGCGTCGAGCGCCAGCACGCAATCGGCAAAGAGGTTGTCGCCGTGTCGATTGACGCCGTAGAAATCAAACGACGCCGAACCGGTTGCCGCGAAGAGCAGGCCGCGCGCGGCATCGAGCGTGAGGCCCGACCACGCGTTCGCGCCGCCTGCGATCTTGTAAGCGTCCTTCGGCCACGTCTCGTAACCGAATTCCCCCGGCTGCGGAATAGTGTGAAAGGTCCAGCGCGGCTTTCCGCTGTTGATGTCGAACGCGCGAATATAGCCGGGCGTGCCGGGAAGCGTTTCGGGAACAGAGCTCGGCAGGATGAGCAGATCTTCGAAAACGATGGGCGGCGTGCTGGCGCTGATGCTGACGCGTTCGAGCGGACGATCGAACCCTTCACGCAGATCGAGCCGGCCGCCGTCGGCAAACGACTTCACCGGCGCGCCGGACGTTCTGTCCAGAGCCCACAGGAAATTCCGATACGTCACGAAGACGCGATCTTTGTGAACTGTGACGCCGCGGTGGCGAAAGCGCGTCGGTCGTACGGCGCTGCCGGCAGCCGGATCGAACACCCAGAGCTCGCGGCCCTTCTCGGCGTCAATCGCCACAACTTTCATCGTGGGCGTCGTGACATAGAGCACCCCGTCGACGACCACAGGATTGCTCTGCATCTCCGAGCCCTTGAACGCATCGTGCGAGTCGTACATCCACGCGAGTTGCAGACGAGCGACGTTGCCGCGATCGATCTCTGTTAGAGACGAGTAGCGGGCGTTGCCGATTCCGCCATTGAGCGGCCAATCCACATCCGCGGCGCGAGCGGCGGCGAGCGCGAGGGCCAGGAGCGAGAAGAGTGTCAGTTTCGTAAACGTCACGCCGCGCGCATCTTACCGTAGGCAGACTGAGGATGAGCCGCTTACCGCAGCCGAACCAAAGCCTTTGCAAGAAGATGGAGTTCGCTGGCGGGGCGGAGGTCGCTAGCGGGGACGGAGGGACGAAAGTTGCGGCGGTTTCCCGTCAGGTCCATAATCAGCGCGTTTCGTCCCCACAGGAGGCTGACATGAGAGATGTGATCGCGTTTTTGGCGAGCATGATCGTGTTGCCGGCAGTCGTCGCCGCTCAAACGGTGGGCGCCACCACGGGCGCGATCAACGGCAAAGTCGTCGACCCGTCCGACAGCGTGCTGCCCGGCGTCACGGTGACGATCTCGGCTCCGCAACTGCAGGGCACGCAAACGGCCATCACGAACGAGGAAGGCAACTATCGCTTTCCGGGTATTCCTCCTGGCACATACAGAGTCAGCTACGAATTGCCGGGCTTCGCCACCGTCGTCCGCGAAGGCATTCGCGTCACGCTGGGATTCACGGCGACGCTCAACGTGACCATGCAGGTGTCGGGACTGCAGGAAACCGTCACGGTGACCGGCGCGTCGCCCGTCGTCGATGTGAGCTCGACGAAGACAACGACCAACTACGACTACAAAGAGCTTGCGTCGATTCCGAGCGCTCGTGACATGTGGGCGATCCTCGCCGAATCGCCGGCAGTCACCATGTCGCGCATCGATGTTGGTGGCAGCGCGGCGGGAACGCAGAGCGGCTATCGTACCTACGACGCCCAGGGTGGCCAGAACCGGGTGATGATCGACGGCCTCGTCACCACCGAAGGCTCGAGCGCTATCGGCGTCTACGTCGACTACGGCGCCTTCGAAGAGGTGACGGCGGGCACGGCGGGGCACGGCGCGGACATGGGCCAGCCTGGCGTGCAGACGCAGATGATGATCAAGTCGGGCGGCAATCAGTTCCACGGCTCGCTCTACGGCGACTATCAGAACTCGGACCTGCAGGCCCACAACGTCACCGACGCGCAAGTACAGCGCGGTATTCGTGACAAAGAAGTGAACCGGCTCAGCGTGTACCATGACTTCAACGGCGACGCGGGTGGCTTCATCAAGAAAGACAAGCTGTGGTGGTACGGCTCCTTCCGTGATTTCGACACCGAGGTCAACGAGCCGCGCTTCCCCGTGCGGCCTCATCAGACGGTGTTGCGGCACTTCAGCGGCAAGGGTACGTGGGCGCTGTCGAACAACAACAAAGTGATCGGCTCGTTCATGCGCACACTCAAGATCCAGCCGACGCGACTCGACGCATACCGCGCCAGCAGTCCGATCAATCCCACCGAGGGTTCGACGCAGAATCAGCGGCATTGGGCCTGGGTCTACAAGGCCGAGTGGAACAAGGTGCTGAGCGATGCGGCCTTTGCCGAAGTGCGCGGCGGCCAGTTCGGCTACAACTGGCCGCTCGTCCCGAACGAACAGGCGTCAGGCCCGCGCCTCGAAGATCTCACTAACAACATCGTCTCGGGTCCCAATCGCGACTGGCGCCAGCATCGGCGCCGCAATCAGGTGCTCGGGTCGCTGACGTATTTCAAAGACGGTTTTTACGGCAGCCACGACCTGAAGCTCGGAGGCGAGGTGTTCAACGAGTCGCTCTACGAAGCCTGGCTGCCCGGTTCGTTCGGCAACATGTCGATTTCGTACAAGCGAAACGGCACGCCGTCCGAAGTGGATCTGTTCGACCCCGGCGAGATCAACGCGACGCTGAATACCTACTCCTTTTACGCGAACGATACCTGGCGGCTGAACGATCGCATCACGCTCACGCCAGGACTACGGTTCGATCGCTTCATCAACTCGCTGCCGGAGCAGGAGCACCCGGCCGGCCGCTTCAGCAGCACGCCGATCACGTTTGCTGCCGTCGACGACCTCGTGAGCTGGAATCTGTTCGGTCCGCGGCTTGGCGTCACCTATAACGTGTCGGGCATCGGACGCACGGTGTTGAAGTTCAACTACGGTCAGTACTGGTGGAACCCGAGCAACGATATCTCCTCTAACGCCAACCCGAATCGTTCTCCGTGGTTCCGCCGATACCAGTGGGCGGATCGCAACGGCAATGGATACTGGGACGAAGGCGAGCAGGGCACGCTCATCTCATCGCAGGGCGGCGTCGCCAGCACGGTGGTCGCGCCGGATCTGGAGGACACCTACACGCGCGAGTATTCGGCCTGGTTCGAACGGGAGCTGGCCACCAACTTCGGCGTACGCACCGGGGTCGTCGTGCGACAGATTCGCAATCAGCGTGTGACCAACTTCAACGCGAACCGGCCCTTCAGCGCGTACACGGTGCCCATCGACATCCCAGACCCAGGACCCGACCTTCGCACCGGCACCGCTGACGACGGTCCGCCGCTGCGCGGGTTCAATCTCAATCCAGCGCTGCTCGGGCTGCCGACGCTGACGACCGTGGCCAACCAGCCCGACGCGCACGGCGATTACTACACGTGGGAGATCAGCGGGAATCGCCGCATGACGGGCCGCTGGTCGCTCCGCGCATCATTCACGCACACGTGGAACTACGATCACGCAAGCAGCTATGCCAGCAACAACGTTCGGCAGCATGCGTTGCCCTTCACGCCGAACGATCTGATCAACGCCGACCGCGACGATGGGGCGTACCGGTTCACGAATTGGACGGCCAAGTTGATCTCCACGATTCAGGTGCCGTACGGCATCAAGCTGACGCCCGTCATGCGGCACCAATCGGGCGATCAGATCGGGCGCATCATCCAGTTTGGGTTCAACTACGGCAGCCAGCCGGTGCTCGTCGAGCCGCTCAATTCGCATCGTATGGATAACGTGACGATCTGGGACCTACGCGCGGAGAAAGTGGTCCGTTTTGGAGGACAGAATCTTTCAGGCTTCGTAGACCTGTACAACATCACGAACTCCAATGCCGAATTCCGTCAGATCTGGACTTCGGGCTCGTCGTTTGGTTTCCCGACGACGATTGTCCCGCCGAGAATTGTGCGGGTGGGCGTGAAGTTGGACTGGTAAAGAGGTGGATAGAACCCCGTGGTTCCTTCACGGGGGTTCCTTCACGTACGTTCGTACACGACCAGTTCACGAGGGTTCGTTACGGGTGTTCATGGAGAACTCCTGTGAACCAGCGTGACGGAACGTACGTGGCGGAACGTGCGTGGAAGAACCTCCGTGAACGCCCGTGTACGAACGTACGTGAAGGAACTACCGTGGAGGAACCCACGTGGTTCCATCCCACACACACCAATCGGGTGACGCGAGCCAGTCCTGACCCGCATCACCAATCGGTGCTCCTGGTGGAGCAGCCGGCGCGGGCAGCATCTTTGCCACTTCCGCAGGCCGGTCGAGGAATCGCTTGATGTCCGCAGCCAGGAGCGTGTGCTGCGCGACGTCGCCTTCGTTCCTGCCGACCTCGGCGCGAAGGCGCGCCGCCAGCTTCTGCAGCTTCATCGAGGCGACCGCGCGCACCTGTCCGTTTGGTGCGGCCGATGCGAGCCACGTGAGGCGATCCACGAGGACGCGTTCTTCGACCCGGCGCACTTCTGCTTCATAGGGGCTCGCCGTCACGGCGTCGAACGTCGCTTTCGTCAGACGATCGATGACTTCCTCGAGACTCGGCAATGTTGGATCGAGCGCATGCTGCGCCACCATTCGCGCGGATCGATCCGGCTGCAGCACGAAGCCAACCGTCGCGTCGGCGGCGACCATGGCCGGTCCGAGCGGATCGAACCCGTCGCCGGTCGTCCGCAGGAAGAGCTCCCGATGGATGCCGAAGCCAGGCGGGCGAGGAGGGATGAGGCCGAGGAGTTTTTGAGGAACCGTCAGCTCCGACGGCTTGAGGGCGGCGGCCAGACCCTCGAGCGCCTTCCGCTGATTGGCCGCCGATTCCCATTTCGTGGGCGTGCGATTGTCGCCGCGCATCGCGTACACGAAATCCTGCCCCGCAATCATCGATGCGGCGCCCTCCATTGCGTAGCGGTGATACATGAACACGGGCACCAGCGGCTCTTCGATAGTGGTCATCGGCGCGCCGGTCCGAATGGTGTGCTCGCCGATGCGATCGAGTGCCGCGCGGCGCACTTTCATGATGCGCGACAATTCGTCCGCTTGATTCGTGCCGTTCGACCACCATTCGGTACGCGGATGGATGTCCATATCCTGATTGGTGAAATACCGCACATCCTCTGACCACGCATCGTCCAGGATCTTGCGCAGCGCGGCCGCCTCGTTCGTGCCCGGCGGAAATTCCCGGTAGCCGTAATTGATGGCCACTGTGTCCCAATCGCCGATGCGCGCCTGATACGCGTGCGAGAGATCGATCGTGCCGTCGGCTTTCAGCTCTTCGAGCGGATGCGGATAATCCATCACCGATATCCACCCCTTCGTGCTGTCGTAGAAGTTGTGACCGAGGCCGAGCGTGTGGCCGGTTTCGTGCGCCGCGAGCTGACGGATACGCGCGAGCGCGGTGTTGTAAAGCACCGACGGCTTCTCGTCCCCGTTCACATACGGCGAGAGCAGCCCTTCGAAGATCATGTAGTCCTGCCGATCGCGCAGCGAGCCGAGGGTGACGATAGCCTTGATGATTTCGCCGGTGCGTGGATCGGCGATGGTGCCGCCGGAGCTCCACCCGCGTGTCGAGCGGTGGACCCAATTGATCATGTTGTAGCGGATGTCCATCGGGTCGGCGCCTTCCGGGAGAACGTCCACTTTGAACGCGTTGCGAAACCCGGCGGCTTCGAACGCCTGGTTCCACCAGCTTGCGCCCTCGACCAGCGCCTTCTTCACGTCTTCCGGCGCGCCCGGGTCGACCCAATACTGAATCGGCTTGATCGGCTCACTCACCGCCGCCGACGGATCTTTCTTTTGAAGACGATGGCGCCGGATGTAGCGGACAACCATCGGGTCGCCGATGGGAACGCTGTAGTCGACGAACTGCAAGCCGCCGTACCCGGCGCGCGGGTCCTCGACGCGCGGCTGAAAGTTGTTGTCCGGAAGCTCGACGAGCGACGCGTGCTCGCGCAAGGTGACCGCGTCGGGCGTCGGCGTCACACTCGCGACGCTGCCCGAGAAGAGGCCGCCACCGCGCCCGCCGGCGAAGCCCTCGGCCGCGCCGATCGGCGGAGGACCTTGCGCCGGACCACCACCACCGCCGCCGCGCCCGCCTCCGGCTTCGTTGACGAACGTCAGCATGACATCGACTTCGGTGTTCTTCGGAAACGCTTTAGTGTTGGGGAGGAAGAAGGCGCTGCGCGACCGCTCGACGCGGTAGTTGCCGGGCCTGAGCGATCCGCCCGCGCCGGTGAGATCGCGCAGAAAGAAATCGGTCGCGTCGACGAGCAGCCGTCCGTTCGATTCTGCAGCGATCGGGAAACCCCAGAGGATCGATTTTGCAAACGAGTCTTCAACGGATTTCCGCTCGAGCGGATTGCGGCTGCTCGATCGGAACGCCTGATTCGCCTGCACGAGCATGACACGCGGGCCGACGCGTTGGAATTGGACGACGCGTCCACCGCCGCCCTCGCCGCGATCGAGTCCGATGTCATTCGACCCGAGGCCGGCGGAGAGTCCGAGCGCAAACAGAAAATCGCTGTCGAGCCGCGGTATCTCCAGAAACATCGATCCGGTCCGCTCGTCCCAATAGAGCGGAAAGTAGCCGTCGAGTTTCTTCATGCCGCTCGTGCGCTCGTCAACCGACGGCACGGGGCCTGGCCGCTGCTGCGGCTGTTGTTGCGCCCGCAGAAGGACGGGCAGCACGGCAACGATCATCGCCGCAATCATCATTACGCTTCGTTTCACCATTGCTACACCCTCGAACGCAACACCACGCAACATCCTCACATCGCGACACTACATCGCCACATCACGACATCCCCAGAGCATTCATAAACGCGGCAGTCGATGCAGACCGTTCGCGAAGAAAATCGTGCGGAGCACGCCGTCACACTTCAGGAAAAACGCTGCGGAGCGCGAGTGACAGAGCGTCGGGTTGGGGGTCCCCACGCGATGGGACAGCGGGACGCTACGCCGGAGCAGCGTCTTTCCGGCGTGCGTAGCCCGATTTTCGGAGCGAATGGTCTCGGTCGACAAGCCAGTTTATGAATGATCGGGGTCTACTTCCGTTCCGCCAGCAGCTTCTTTATCTGCGCGACCGTATCACGCACGCCGATCTCTTGAAACGCCTTACCGATCTCCTTCGTCGATGGATGCGGATCGCCCGTAAGGCCGTTATTCACGCGCGGAGGCGCATTGGGATCCGCCGCGCCGCGTCCACCGCGTCCTCCACGGCCACTGCCGCCATCCTGGCCCGCAGCGGGAGCTTGACCCGAAGCGGCCGCCGCTTCACGCGCAAGGCGTGCATCGCGAGCGGCTTTCCACTGCTCTGGCGTTTGCCCCGTTGGATCGAACGGGACCGTCTTGTAGGTGGGCCGGACATACACGCCGGGTGCAGGCTCCAGATAGAGCATCTTCGACGTTTCCATCACCGCTCCGTGTCCGCCAATCGGCAGCTTGTGCTCGTAGAGATAGAGCTGCACATCGTCCTGATACTTCGAATAGAAGTCCGGAACGTAGAACACGTGAACGCCTTTCGCTGACCACTTCTTGTCCATTTCCTCGGCAGCTTCTTTCATCATTCGCTGGCCGCCACCGTGATCGCCCATGACGAAGATGTTCTTGAAGCTGCTATAGGCCATACTCTCGATCTCCGCAATCTTTACGGACTTGAACACGTCGGCTGCCACAGTCACGCCGCCCGGTGTCGTAGTGCCTTCGCTCACACCCGTCGCGGCCACGTCAATCGGGAGAACCGGCGCGACGAGTGCGTTGCCCAGCTCCTTCGCCACATCAATTGCGGTCGCGCGCGACATGATCGTGTGCCCGCCGAGGATGTTGTGCGGTCCGCGCTCTTCGGTCCCGCCGTTCACGATGAGCACCGAAGTCATGCCCGATTTGATTTTGTCGGCTACTTCGGTGTGAGTGAGCAGTTCGAGCTCGACGACATCCTTGACCGGCTTGCCCAGTTGCGCGAAGGCGGTACCCATAGTGAGCGCCAGACAGCTGAAAAGACCGATAAAGATCCTCATAGTTCCCCCAGGCAGTTATTTCTTACCGCGACTGTCGGCCACACATTCTACTTGGCGCGCCGACGGCGCGAGAGTCCCTGGTGATCTTTCATGTTTCTGAGCTATTCATACGGCCACCTGAGCCGATATCGGGTATAACGTTAAGTCCCTCCCCCTGGAGCTCGACTGAAGCAATCGCCTGGAGTATGGGCGATTGCGCGTTGTTCTTGTGAACACGAAAATTCGACCGACGGCGGTAGTGCGCCGGTTGTTGCTCTGGCGATCGGTGCCGTACGGACTGTTCATCCTGGCATCAGGGTTGTCGATTGCCGCGAGCTGGTACCTGTCGTCCACAGCAGCCTCGACAGCGGAGACACAGGCGCGCACCGAGTTCATCACCGACGCCCATCAAACGCGAAGGCAAATCCAGGTCGGGCTCGATACGTACTTTGAAGTTGTCCGCGCTGGCGCCGTGCTCCTCTCCGCGGACAACGAGATTAACGGCATGGAATTCCGCCGTTTCGTCAGCGGACTTCAACTGCGCGAGCGCTACCCCGGCATGGAAGGCATCGGCTTCGCGCAACGCGTGCGGCAGCGCGATCTCTCCGGCTTTTTCCGGACGATCGACCTCGACGGCACCAGAGTGCGGCTCTGGCCCGGCGCCAGCCGGTCCGAGTATTACCCCACGATTTTTCTCGAGCCGAGAGACAGTCACAGGACGGCTTTCATTGGGTTCGATCTCGCGTCCGAACCTGCAGTAGAGGAAACGATGGTGCGTGCGCGCGACACAGGCCAGCCCGAAGTGTCGAGCAAGCTGACGGCGACGGATGCATGGGACGAGACACGCGGAAATTTCGTGCTGGTCATCGCGGTCTATCGGCTGGGGGTGCCGCTGCCGACTCTAGACGCCCGACGCCGCGCGCTCGTCGGCTTTGTGTTCAGCGCATTCAGATCCGAGCAGCTCTTGCAAAGCATTGTGACGAGTATCTCGCCGTCCCTCGTCTTCGACGTCTACGATGGAACGGCCGCGATGCCAGAGGCGCTGCTGAGCAAGGCAAATCCGCCAGGTATGAGTGGCCGCTACCGTTCGTCCGAAGTGATTGAGGTCGGCGGACGCGAATGGCTGATTGCCGCGAACTCGATAGCGGATCCGCCAAGCTTGATCCCACCCGCCGCCCGCCAGACGCTGTTCGGCGGTCTCGCGCTGTCGTTCATGCTGTTCCTGATCACGCGCGCCCAGGTTCACGCGTGGGAGACGGCTTCGCGGCACGAGGCCGAGCTGCGCGCCTCGGCGCAGGCGTTGCGCGAGAGCGAGTCGCAGGCGCAGGCGGCTAACCGGGCCAAGGACGAATTTCTCGGGACGCTGTCGCATGAACTGCGCACGCCGCTCAATGTGGTCCTCGGATGGATCAGCATTCTCCGGCTTGGGCCACTGACCGAAGAGCGCCGCGCGCATGCTCTCGAGATTATCGAGCGGAATGCGCGACATCAGGCAGAGCTCATCGACGATCTGCTCGACGTGTCTCGCATCGTGACGGGCAAAGTGCGCTTGCAGCTTCGTCCGGTGGCCGTTGCGTCTATCGTCTCGACCGTGGTCGACTCTGTCCGGCCGAGCGCCGACGCGAAGGGCATCGAGATCAACATGGTGTCAGCCACTGAGAGCTCGACGATCCGAGGCGATCCCGATCGATTGCACCAAATCGCATGGAACCTCGTGTCGAACGCAATCAAGTTCACGCCGGCTGGGGGCAGTGTTTCGGTAGAGCTGACGCGCATTGGCGAGGATGTCGCGCTGACCGTTCGTGACACCGGCGTGGGCATTGCGCCCGATTTTCTGCCGCACGTGTTCGAGCGATTCCGGCAAGCCGACAGTTCGACCACGAGGACGCATGGCGGCGTGGGGTTGGGCCTTGCAATTGCGCGCCATCTCGTCGATCTGCATGGGGGAACCATCGAGGCACACAGCGAAGGGCTGGGTCAGGGCGCCGAGTTCATCGTCAAGTTTCCAGCCGTCGCTGTAAGCGTGACGAGCGCACCGGCGCCGCTTCTTGCGATGGCGCCTCTTGCCGCGCCGCGATTGGACAGTGTGCGGGTGCTGGTTGTCGACGATGACGCACACACGCGCGATCTGCTGACGGAGGCCCTGAGCATGACCGGTGCGCGGGTGACGTCGGCTGATTCCGCACGGCACGCTCTCGATCGCTTGAGCAAGGAAACCGTTGATATCATCGTCAGCGACATCGCGATGCCCGACGAAGATGGCTTCTGGCTGATGCAGCGAGTTCGCGCTCTCCCGGGAGAGGTCGCCAAAACTCCAGCGATTGCGCTGACGGCGCTGGCGCGCACGGAAGATCGCGTTCGCGTCATGGATGCCGGCTACCAGATGCATCTCGCAAAGCCGGTGCAACTGGGCGAGCTGCAGGCGGCGCTGGCGACGCTCGTCGCGCAGCGGCATCGCGCGGCATTTCGC
>DASPWV010000125.1:0-3390 GCA_035637635.1 Vicinamibacterales bacterium
TCCGATGACCATCATCCGGCAGCCAACGCCAACCAAGTTCCCAATTAAAAACGGGCCTGAAATCGTCAATTTCAGGCCCGTTCTGTGATTCCTGGCAGCCTTAGCAAACCGCCGCCTTCAGCCTCTCGGCCACCTCACCGCGCACCCGCCAAGTATACGTGACAAAGACACTTACACTGAAACGCTCGACAGCGAAGCCGTGAAGGCGATCCCCGTTCAAACCGTCGCCTTTGACGCTAAATGCAACCACAAGAGTGCGTTGTATCGTCGCCATTGCTCCTCGTTTTGGGCACACCGCCTGGGCACACCGCTGGGCACACACGGCGCGTTTTTCGCTCGGTCGGTTCAGAACACGTACACCCGGAGAATCCACCAAGCAGCAAGAACTGCGACGCCTGTCAGCACGTTATCCATCCGACTCCCCTATCGGATCATCCGAACCTGGCTTTTGCAAAAATGGCAGGGCTCTCGACAAGGAGTGGGCTTCGAGCCTTGAACGCTTCCGCGTACTGGACACCGACCAGGCTGCCAACGTAGCGATCTTCGGCGCTGTATTTGTCGACGAGCGTGGCTTAGTCGCCGCTGAATACCGACTCGTATACCGTGACCGCGCGCATCTTCTCCGCGTAGACGTCGCTCACGTCGACGGCAAAATCAAAGCCGGCCCACGGTGGCTCCATCCGGCAATGCCCGAAGAAGAGCCGCTCAATTTCATGCGGTTCGGTACCCTCGAGGACCTTGCCCTCGGTCACTTCGTCCCATTTCGGCAAGCGTGCGTAAAAGACTCCGCCGACGACGATGTTCGTCGCGGCGGCATGGTCCGGGTGCACACCGGCTCCAGCTGTCGTGAACACGAGTCGCGGCTTGTGAAGACGAATCAACCGAGCAACGGCAAGTCGCGCCTTGAGAGAATCGCGAATGAACCGATCCTGGAGTGGCATCGTCGTCCGGCGAACGCCGAGGATGGTTGCAGCCTGTTCGGCCTGGCGTTGTCGGATGCCGCGAACGGCGTAACGCGCGGGCTCGCCGTCACAAAGGTCGACGAACAGCACCGTCATGCCGCTGCGAACGAGCTTCGCGGCGGTGCCACCGAGGACGACCTCCAGATCGTCAGGGTGGGCGCCGAAGGCGACAACACGCCGTCGTGTCGAGCTCTCCGTCCAAGTAGGCCGAGATGCCAGCGAGGATCGTTTGGCACTCCGTATTCGACGATTCCGTCATACGTCCTCCAGATGTCGGCGCAGCATCAGACGAGCGCGATGGAGACGTGTCTTTACATTCGCTTCAGACATTCCGGTAACCGTCGCGACCTCTCGCGTTGACAGGCCCTCCATTTCCCGCATGACGACAATCATCCGGTACGGCGGCGGCAGCTTCTTCAGCGCCTCGCGCAGCCGGTTGTCCATCCAGGCATCGATCAGCTGTTGATCGGCTAGCCTCGCCTCGTCAGCAATATCGATTCTCGTGAGCGCATCACCGTCCGCTGACGGTTTGCCGTTCTCCAGCGACACGAAATGCGAAGGCTCGCCGGCGTGCAGGCGACGTTTCATCAGACAAGCGTTCCGAACCGTTGTATACAACCACGTGCGAAAGGCCTCGGGCTCCGTGATGCTGTTGACGTAGCGGTACGTCTTTAGCAGCGCGTCCTGCATGACGTCTTCGGCATCCTCCTGATGGCCGCACACGAGCAGGCTGAACCGATACGCGACCTCCTGCGACTTTACCAGCAGCCGCTCGATCGCATCCGGGTCGCCGGTCGCCGCCTCTCTGACCAGCGCCGCATACTCCGCTTTGGTGCCGTCCCCTGGCGTGCGATCCGGCCGTTGAGGATCGGTTGTGGCACTCACGCACCCGATTGTACGTGTGATTCAGCTGTCGCTCGCCGGCGTCGAATCGCCATTCACGAGTGCCGCGTTTTCGCAGTTCGGACAGTGTCCGAACAAATCTCTTTCCTGGTGGAAACCCCGATCAGACTGTACGCCGGACACCATCCGACAATTCCGGTGGCAAGCGCCACGACGCCGACCAGTATCAGAACGATGCCGAGCGCTCCAGGCACCACGCCGGACCACCCTGCGTAGAGCAACAGCACGCCGCTGAGCATCCTGACGCCACGATCCCACTCACCTTCGTTGGCAAACTTCATAACGGCCTCCCTTTAGTACGCGACGCCCGTCAACGCGCCGCTTGCTCCGCGGCGATGTCAATCGCGGGCTCGAAGTGAACCGTGGCTTTCAGCGAATTGGAGATCAGGCAGCTACGCTCCGCCTTCTCCAGAGCGCGGCGGGCGAAGTCTGGATCGGTTCCCGCCTGCAGCATCAGGTGCGCATGAATATGCAGATGCGTGAACTGTGTCACGCGATCTACGCAATCGAGCGTACCGGTCACGTGGCACCGAAGAGAGGTCCACGGCAGCTTCGACGCGCGTGCGACGGCGCGAAACGTCAGGATGAAGCAGTCGCCGACGGCACCGACCAGAAGCGTCTCCGGCGACCAGTGATCACCCGGTCCGTCGAATTCGGCTGGTGATGCGGAATGCAGGTTCGGCAGGCGCTCCGCAGTCAGTTCAACGTCGCCCTGCACCGCTCCTGCGACGGTCACCGCGTAATGGTGGGGAAGATCCTGCATGTGATCTCTTCGTCCGGTTGATTCCTATCTGAGAGATGCAGGTCGCGCGACGAGGTGACACCGACGTCGCTGCCGGAAATCCGGCACCTGGAAGCTCCTGAGAGCCTGCCGCGCGGCTCTCCTTCGTAATCCTGTTGGCCCTCCTTTCGCACTTGATGTCACCAATCTCGAAAGGCTGAATCTCTGAACTGATGGCTCGTTGCCGCTGCCTCCTCGCATTGCCGCTGCTCCTGGCGCTCCCTTCTCGGGTCGTCGGTCAGGAGCCCTTGACTCTCGATCGCGCACTCTCTGCAGCGCTCGCTCAGAACGCGTCGCTGCGCGCGTCCCGCGCCGGCGTCGACGAAGCGGCCGCGCACGTGACCGAAGCTCGGTCGGGGCTGTTCCCGCGCTTCTCGGTGACCGAATCCTGGCGGCGCGGCGATCAGCCGGTGTTCGTGTTCAGCTCCCTCTTGTCCGCGCGACGATTTGCCGGGGCGAACCTCGCCCTTGATGCGCTGAATCATCCGGATCCGATTGGGTTCTTCCAGACCAGTGTGGGCGTCGAGCAGACGCTGTTCGATGGCGGCCGGCAGCGCTCGGTCGCGGCAATGGCGGTTCTGCGCCGCGATATTGCGAACGCATCCACCGACCAAGCGGCGGCTGCGATCGCGCTCGCCACTACTCAGATCTTCGGCCGCATCGTCGCTGCACAGGCCGTCCGCCGCGCCATCGACGCCGCTGTGGCAACGGCGCGCGAAGACATGGCTCGTGCGGAGCGCCGAC
>DASPWV010000126.1:0-3042 GCA_035637635.1 Vicinamibacterales bacterium
GTCAGCTGCGGCTGCGCACTGCCTTGCCCGGCCGGCGAAGGCAGCGGCTCAACGCGAGGCATCCAGTCTTGCGTGACTGTTGTTGGCCTCTGAGCCATGACAACAATTCCGCCAAATAGGATGAGCAGCGCACCAATTCTCGACATGCGACGGATCATAACCGCACGCCGTTATATATTGAGGAAAGGTCTAACGTGCTGCGCACAATTGCGTTCGTTCTCGTCGTAATCGTTGGCACGAATAGCGGGCGTGTGCTCGCGTGCGAGCTGGGATGCGCTAATGCGGCACGTACGCCGCATGGCGGTCCCTGTCATCGGACGGATCATTCAGACAGTACGCTAAACGGTACGCCACACGACGTTTGTGCTGACGATGTCGCGCTTCCGGGGCTGACGCTCCAGAAGGCGAGCCTGGGAAATCAGCCACTCGCTGTCATTGAAGCGATCAGCGCCCGAGCATCGGTCTGGATGATCGCTCCGGACGGTGCCGCGTTCGAGATTTCACGCGCCGCTGACGTTTCCCACACTCAGCGCACAGCCGTCCTCAGAATCTAACGCTCTCAAGCCGTCCTTTTGGTCGCTGCCGTGATCGTCGCGGCAGGGAGAGGGTCGTGGTCTTTATTCGCTTGGAGAGCGTGCATGCATTCTTCTCAATGGACATTCGTCCGTCTTTGCACGGTCGTCGTCTTTGTCGCGTTCGTTGCATCGATTCACCCGCAGGCCGCATCCGCGCAGCCGCAACATCAGCAGCCCGCGGACCCAAAACAAAAGCCTGCGGCACCGCCAGAGCATCAGCACCCGATGGAACCGAAACAGCAACCCGCCGAAGGACACGAAGCGATGCCGATCGAGATGACCGGACCGCTTGGCATCAGCATGGCGCGCGACGGGTCCGGCACGTCCTGGCTGCCTGACACAACGCCCATGTACGCAATCCATCGGCAGGCGGGCGAGTGGAACCTGATGCTGCACGGAAACCTGTTCGTCCAGTACATCAACGAGGGCAGTGACCGGGGCGATGACCAGTTCGGAAGCACGAACTGGGCGATGGGCATGGCGCATCGCGACCTCGCAGGCGGTCCACTCACGCTGCGCGGCATGATCAGTCTCGAGCCACTCACCGTGGGCGCGTGCGGCTATCCGACCCTACTCGCCACGGGAGAGTTCTGCGACCGTGAACCCATCCACGATCGACAGCATCCGCACGACCTCTTCATGGAGATTGCCGCGCAGTATCAGCGCGAGATCAATCCAGGTCTTGCCTACACCCTCTACGGCGCGCTTTCCGGTGAACCGGCGCTCGGGCCCGTGGCGTTCCCGCACCGCATCTCGGCGTTGCCTAATCCGATCGCACCGATTTCGCATCATTGGCTGGATTCGACTCACATCAGTTTCGGCGTGTTGACTGCGGGTATCTATCAACACCGGTGGAAGCTGGAGGGTTCCGTGTTCAACGGCCGCGAACCCGACGAGAACCGGTACAACTTCGATTTCGATCGTCTCGATTCCGCTGCTGGCCGTTTTTGGTTGCTTCCCAATGAGCGCTGGGCGTTTCAAGTATCTGCGGGACATCTGAACGATGCCGAGCTTCACGACGTCGGCGGTGCGCGGATTGACGTGGCGCGCATTACCGCATCCGCCACGTACCACCGGGCATCCGAGCCGCAGCGGTTCCTGGCGACCACCCTCGCCTGGGGGCATAACCGTGTGGAGGGGGCCGGAACCAGCGCGTTGCTCGCCGAGAGCAGCTTCGCGATCGACGAGCGCAACGCTGTGTTCGGCCGCGGAGAGATCAACCAGAAAACGAGCGAAGACCTGGTGATTCCGGCCGTGGGTGACGACGTGTTTACGATTGGAAAGCTGCAGGCCGGGTATGTCAGGCAGCTTCGACCGTTCTCATCGCTCGTACCTGGCATCGGTGCGAGCTTCTCTTTCAGCTTCCTGCCCGAGCGGCTCGCGCGTTTCTACGATGGCCGGACGTCAACTGGGTTCGCGGTCTTCCTGAGCCTGCGTCCCACATCGATGGCCGCGGGGATGGATCACGAGCACATGGGCGGCAACACAAAACCCAGTAACAGCTTGGCCCTCGCTCTGAGTTCGCGGAATTCGTCATCAGCCGTTCCACTTGATGCTCATGATCACGATTGACGCGTGTCGGCAAAAACGACGCCCCGATGGCTACGGCGATATCGGCCGACGCCCGCACGGCTTGTCGTCAGGTCGTCCAGCGGGGCAATGATCCGGCCACACCCAGAACACCGTCCGCCCTTGCGCCGTGAATGAAGCCATGCGATTTCGTCCGTCGCCCTTCGTCAACCACTCGCCGAAGATTTGGGCAGCGGCATTCCGTCGCGCATCGACAACCGCGTACGTGTTCAGTAAACGCGCGTCCCCTTGATAGAGGATGATGAGGTCAAGGTCGGGACCGAGTTGCCAGAAGGTCGCCTCGTCCGACAGCGTATACCCCCGAATTTCGTCGGCATGTCGTAGCGCCAACGCCATACCGCGGCCGCTGACAACAAGATGTTCACGGATCGGTTTAACGCCGGCCGCTCGCCACAACCATTCCTCGCGCTCGTGTGTGCCCGAGCCATCTCCGCGAGAAACAAAATGAGCCCTCGAGCGCGCGATCAGAGCAAAGGCGTCCGTCGCGTCGCGTGCGTGCGCGACGTGAGCCGGGTCGTCGCGTGGGCCGACGATCACGAATTCGTTGTACGCAACTTTCCGGTACAGCCAGTCCGGGTGCTCGTCAAGGAACCGTGCCTCGGTTTCGGGCGCGTGGCTGATCACGAGATCCACCATCTGGCGCGCCATCATCTGCAACGCCAGTCCGCTGCCCGCTGCATGTACCCGAACATCAACGCCCGATTGAGCGCGAAAGGCAGGAAGCAGTACATCCAGCAGTCCCGAGTGTTGCACGCTGGTGGTGGTTCCGATGTCGAGTGGCTGTCGGTCGACGGGCGGGCCGCACGCGCAAAGCGCTGCAAGAAAACTCACGACCAGAGGACGTGCGCCTGACAATTGACCGCTCATTGCACGACGA